>DBGA01000076.1:0-5471 GCA_002295325.1 Ruminococcaceae bacterium UBA866
TTAGGCGGTATAGTTCATAAAATCAGTGAGCCTAAACTATTGTAAAATAGAAGAACTACCAGCGCAGGAAAATAAAGTGTTCCTTTATTCTAATTTTGTGTGCAAAATGGGTGCAGGCTCAGCCTGCTTATTTTGTGCCGAAAATTCTATCGCCAGCATCTCCAAGACCAGGAACGATGTAAGCGTGATCATCTAGTTTCTCATCAACAGCAGCACAGTAAACTTGTACGTCAGGGTGAGCTTCAGTTAAAGCCGCTATTCCCTCAGGAGCTGCGATAATGCACATGAACTTAATTGAAGTAACGCCCTTTTCTTTAATCAAATTGATAGCATCGATTGCTGACCCGCCTGTTGCAAGCATTGGATCAAGAACAAATACGTCACGTTTTGTTACATCACAAGGAAGTTTGCAGTAATACTCAACCGGCAGTTTAGTTTCGGGGTCACGATAAAGACCGATATGTCCAACTTTTGCAGCAGGAACCATCTCTAAAACACCGTCAACCATACCAAGCCCTGCACGCAGGATTGGAACAAAAGCAAGTTTTTTACCAGAAACAACCTTAGTTTTAGTTACGCAGATAGGAGTTTCAATTTCAACTTCCTTAAGTGGCAGGCTCCTAGTAGCCTCATAGCACAAGAACATTGCAATTTCAGATATTAGCTCTCTGAATTCCTTTGAGCCTGTGTTTTTGTCGCGTAGCAGCGAGATTTTGTGTTGAATTAGGGGGTGGTCCATAATAAATGGAGTGTTCATAAATTTACCATCATTTCTCCGCATCTAAAATGGGGGGTTATAAAAAGCTAATCACAGATGCGAAAGAGAAAAGCTTTTTTTATATATTAGCGATACAAAGCACTTATTTGCCTTGCAGTTCCATAATTTTGTCAACACGTCTTTGGTGACGTCCGCCCTCAAATTCTGTCTTTAAAAAAACATCTACAAGCTCTATAGCAAGTCCAGATCCTATAACGCGAGCACCAAAGCAGATTACATTAGCGTCGTTATGAAGTCTTGTATATTTTGCTGAAAAATAGTCGTGGCATAAAGCGGCTCTGATGCCGTTTATTTTGTTTGCTGAAATTGAAATGCCAATACCTGTGCCACAAATTAGTATTCCTTTTGAAACCTCATTGCTCAGAATTTTAGAGCAAACCTCATATGCAACATCTGGGTAGTCAACGCTGTCGTTATTGTAACAACCGCAGTCCAAAACCTCATAATTATTTTCTTTTAACCACCCGATAACCTCATTTTTAAACTGAACACCAGCGTGGTCACAACCAATTGCGATTACTTTATTATTACTCATTTTTCTCACCCTCTTGTTTCTTTATAAGTTCTCTCTGGGCTTGTGGAAGTCTCAAGTATATAGGCATTAAATCGCCAGCTTGCACTGCTTGTCCGATTTTTAGCTTGTCTAAAGCTAAAAAACCAATGCTAGAAGCCCTTTGATATTTTACTAAATCACTTGATAAAAAAACATTGTCTAGTTTTTGTTTCAACTTATTATAACACAAATTCGCTCCATCGCCAACAAAAAAAATACTTTTTTTGAAAGTTTTAAGTATTTCTTCAAGCTCATCGATTGTGATAGCTCGGTCGTCATAAAGACAGGTCATATCGTTATTTGATGATTCGTAAATAGAGGTATAAACTTGATTGCATCGGGCGTCCATAGCGGCACAAATAATTCCATCAAACCCTTTTAGGTTATAAGCTAGTGCGTTCAAGGTTGAAATCCCAACACAATCTTTATTCTTTCCATATGCAAGCCCTTTTATTGCGCCAATGCCAATTCTAAGCCCGGTAAATGAACCAGGTCCAACTGCACAAGCAAAACCATCAATATCGTCAAGCGATATTTTTGAGCAAGAAAGCATGGCATCAACCATGGGCATTAATGACTGCGAGTGTGTTAGCTTGGTGTCTGAGTTAAATTCAGCTAAAATCCCGTTTTCATCTACAACAGCAACACTTGTAACCTTTGCAGAGGTATCAACTGCCAATATTTTCAAAACCTGTTACCTCCAACTATATTTATCTTACGTGTATTTTCGTCAATTGTTTGAATGTCAACAAAAATGGTGTTCTCCTCTAAAATTCCCTCGATATTCTCACTCCACTCGATAGCGAGAATTTGATTTAAGTCAAGATAATCAAAATACCCTGTAGAGTATAGGTCACTAAAATCGTTTATTCTATACATATCAAAGTGATAGAGGGTGATATCCTTGCCACTATATTCGTGAACTAAGGCAAACGTTGGACTTGAGACCTCACAATCAAGCC
The DNA here is from genome assembly GCA_002295325.1 of Ruminococcaceae bacterium UBA866. GTDB lineage: Bacteria > Bacillota > Clostridia > Oscillospirales > Ruminococcaceae > Paludihabitans. The sequence continues at coordinate 2,294 of DBGA01000076.1, forward strand.
CTAATCCCTCCGCAAGTCCTCTTGTAAATGCGGTTTTTCCAGCACCAAGATTGCCTTTATAGGCAATTACATCGCCTGCTTTGAGTTCTTTTGCAAAATTTTTTGCTATATTCTCAGTTTCTGCAACCGAGTTAGAAATATACTCTCTCATTTTTTCTCCCTCATAGCAATTTGACAGGTTATTATAAATAATAATCCCATATATATTATAGTGTGAAAGCTTAAGTTTTTCAAGTAAATTGTAGAATTAATAAAATAAATATGATATACTATCTGCAAAGCAACTTAAATGCAGTGTGAAATTTAACTATGTTAAAACGGCACATTGCTGAATACTTTATTGGGGGTAGACACCATGCTATCAGATATTAAAATAGCCCAAGACGCAAAAATGAAGCCTATATTTGACATTGCCAAAGAAATAGGTATTGACGAGAAATTTGTTGAGCCGTATGGTAAATATAAATGCAAACTAGACTTTGCTCTTATGAACTCGCTAAAAGATAAAAAAGACGGTAAACTTATCCTAGTTACAGCGATTAATCCAACTCCTGCTGGTGAGGGAAAAACTACAACCTCAGTTGGAATTGGGCAAGCAATGAAAAAGATTGGCAAGAATGCAATCGTTGCCCTAAGAGAACCATCACTGGGTCCTGTTTTTGGAGTGAAGGGTGGAGCTGCCGGCGGAGGCTATGCACAAGTTGTTCCAATGGAGGACATCAATCTACATTTTACAGGGGATATGCACGCAATCACTGCTGCAAACAATCTCCTTTGTGCAATCATTGATAACCACCTACAACAGGGTAATGAGCTTAATATCGACCAACGCAGAATTTTACATAAACGTTGCATGGATATGAATGACAGAGCACTTCGCTTTGTAAATGTTGGCTTAGGTGGAAAGTTTAATGGAATTCCCCGTGAGGATGGGTTTCAAATTACCGTTGCTAGTGAGGTTATGGCGATTTTATGCCTTTCAAGTGACCTTGATGACCTAAAGGCACGATTAGCAAGTATCTTAATTGGATATACTTATGATAATAAGCCTGTTTTTGCAGGAGATTTACACGTTGAGGGTGCAATGACTGCACTTTTAAAGGATGCTCTAAAGCCAAACCTTGTTCAAACCCTAGAAAACACCCCTGTTATTATGCACGGGGGACCATTTGCAAATATTGCGCATGGTTGCAACTCTATTATCGCTACAAAGCTTGCATTAAAACTTTCAGATTACACCATTACCGAAGCAGGTTTTGGCTCTGACCTCGGTGCTGAAAAANNAAGTGTCGTTTTGCAGGATTAAACCCTGATTGTATCGTTGTGGTTGCTACAATTCGTGCATTAAAATACAATGGTGGGGTAAAAAAAGCCGACCTTTCGACTGAAAATCTTGATGCGTTAAAAGAAGGCATTGTAAATCTCGGTGCACATATTGATAATATGCATAAATTTGGCGTTCCTGTAGTGGTTGCAATCAACCGTTTCCATACCGATACCGATGCAGAGGTGGAATTTGTTTCAGAGTACTGTAATCAAAAGGGTGTAGACCATGCCTATTCTGATGTGTTCGCAAAAGGTGGAGATGGTGGGATGGAAGTTGCCCAGACTATCTGTGATACGATAGAGAAATGTGAGGGTTGTTATAGCTTTTCTCCCATATATGAGCTTGATGACACAATTCAAAATAAGATAAAAAAAATTGCCACGGAAATTTACCATGCGGGTGAGGTTTCGTTTATGGCACCGGCATTAAAAGCAATCAAGGAGNNAACCTACCAATCTGCATTGCAAAAACTCAATATTCACTTTCAGATGACCAAAACCTTCTTGGTGCGCCAAGTGGATTTACCATTACTGTAAAGGATATTAAGCTTTCTGCTGGAGCAGGTTTTATCGTTTGTTATACAGGAAGTATTATGACAATGCCGGGACTTCCACCAAAACCAGCAGCAATGGGGATTGATGTTGATAAAAATGGAAAGATTGACGGATTGTTTTAATTAATTATACAGAAAGGAGAGCAATATGAATAAGGTATTTGCGAGCATAAAGGAATTTATAAGATCACTTGATAAGACACTGCTGTTAATTTGTTTGAGTTGCTCTTCAATCAGCATGGTTTGCCTTTATTCGTTTTATGCAACAGGTCAAAAGACCTTTAGAGTGCTTCTAATACAGGGCATAGCCATTGCACTTGGTATTGTTGCAGCACTCATAATATCAATGATTAACTACGAGACTATGGCAAAGCTCTGGAAAATTCATGCACCAATTGCAATTGGTCTGGTTGTCCTTACCTATTTTATTGGAGTAGGTGGTGCAGGAGAGTCAGCGCTTGCTGATGATAAGGCGTGGCTTGATTTGGGTTTTATTACTATTCAGCCAGCTGAACTCTTAAAATTGTCATTTATATTTACATTTTCACTTCACCTTTCTAAAGTGAAAGAACAAATTAATCAGTTAAGACCGTTTTTACTCCTGTGCTTGCATGGTGCAGTTCCGACTGTGCTCGTAATGTTACAAGGCGATTTTGGAACTGCGCTTGTTGTGTTTGCAATATTCGTGTTTATGATGTTTGTAGCAGGGCTTTCAATCCGATTAATTGCAGTTTCGTTGGTAGCTGCAATTGCTGTAGCTCCACTAATTTGGTTTTTCATCCTACCTGATTATCTCCAAAAGCGATTTTTGGTGGCATGGCATCCCGAAATTGATAAATTGGATAAAGGTATGCAACAATATACAGGACGTATTGCGATAGGCTCAGGTGGGCTTTTTGGCAGAGGAATTGCAAGTGATAATCTTTTTTATGTTACAGAATCGCACAATGACTTCATCTTTTCCTATATAGGACAAGTTTTGGGTTTTGTGGGTACAATTACAACGTTATTGCTAATTACATTTTTATGTGTTAAAATATTACTAAACTCAAAAATGTCAAAGGACAATTTGGGCACATTTATCTGCATCGGAGTGTTTTCGATGTTCTTGTTTCAAGCAGTTATAAATATTGGAATGGTACTTTGTGTAATTCCTGTTATTGGAATTACTCTGCCATTTTTCAGTGCTGGAGGAACCTCTGTCACGATATCGTATATGGCAATTGGAATGGTGCTTAGTGTCTATCGACACAACAAGAAAGATATGATGTTTGATTAAACTCTTGGAGGAAAAGAAT
>DBGA01000076.1:5512-68755 GCA_002295325.1 Ruminococcaceae bacterium UBA866
GGCAATGGATTATAAATCATTTTTAGAAACGACAAAGGAACTATTTGATATTGCATTTTTAGATCCTCCCTATTCAAAAGGGTTTGCTCAAGAGGTACTTCCACTGTTAGTTTTGAAAATGAGCGAGGCAGGGGTTATCCTTGTTGAGCATGAAAAGTCAGATGAACTCCCACAAGAGGTTGCTGATTTTAAGCGAGTAAAACAATATAACTATAGTAGGATTTCAGTGTCTGCATACAGACGTAAATAGGGGGTATCTTCATGAGATTGGCTGTCTGTCCTGGTAGCTTTGATCCAATAACAAAAGGGCATATTGATATTATCAAGAGAGCATCAAAACTTTTTGATAAAGTCATTGTTGCAGTTTCCGTTAACGCAAATAAGGTGTCTAGCTTTTCAGTTGAAGAGCGTGTTGAGATGATCAAGCTTTGCACAGTCGATATTGAAAATGTTGAAGTTGATTTTGTAACTGAACTTCTTGCAACCTATGTCAAGCACGTGAATGCGTGTGCAATCGTAAAAGGATTGAGGGCACTTTCTGATTTTGAATATGAGTTTCAGATGGCTCTTGCCAATAAAAAGCTTAACCCTGAAGCTGAAACCTTGTTTTTAACAACCACAGCAGAAAATATGTATTTAAGTTCAAGTATTGTAAAACAGATCGCTGGCTTTGGTGGAGATATTTCAGATTTTGTTCTCCCTCAAATAAACGAAATTGTGTTAAAACGCTTTCAAAAAGCTGACAATATAGGGGGAAATAAGTAATGAATATTAATGAAAACTTAGACTTAATTGACGACATACTAGATGCCGCATGGACTGTGCCTCTTTCCGGGGGACGCTGTGTTGTTGATATTGACAAGGTAAGAGAAGCAATCGATGATATTCGCCTTAATATGCCCACAGAAGTAAAACAAGCAAAGCTTATCGTTGCTGACCGCAAGGTGATTATTGAGGATGCAAGAAAAGAAGCTGAATCGGTTTTGAGAATTGCAGAAGAACGTGTGAAAAAGCTGATTGATACAAGCGAGATAGTCAAGCAAAGCCAAGAGCGTGCAAAAGAAATTATATCTCAAACCAATGCACAAAATCGTGAATTAAAACGTGCTACCAACGACTTTATTGAGAATATGTTAAAAAATGCAGAAGAGATTTTGACGAATGCTCAACAAGAAATCAGAACCACAAGGCAAGCGATGAAAATGCCTGCAAAACAGCAACCACAGCCTCAATTGCAACAACCTCAGCAAAATTAACATACATAAAATCAGCCACTGAAAGAGTTTTTCTTTCAGTGGCTTTATTATTTTACTTTATTTTATTATTATATTAATTCTCTCGCCAAAATTTGTACGATCTTTTGCATTTAACACACAGGAGAGCTTGCCTTTTTGCTCACAGCTTATAGCAATGCTAAACTCTGCAAGCTCACGTTGCCTAACATTTACATAGAGTGGCAGTTTAAAGCTATAGGCTGATTCAATTTGAGATTGTAGCGATACTCCACCATAGTCGTCACAGGATAGCCAGATAGCCTTTTCAGTGTTAATTAAGCTGAATGTAAATGTGACTGCTTTGCTTTTTCCAACATCAAGCTCATCACCATTTTTAACAGTAACCTTGCGACCATTGTCTAATATTGCTGTAATTGAAGTTACAATTGAATTTAGATATTTTGGGGAATATTCATGTGCTGCAAGATTACCAACCTCGATTAAATCAACATCAGCAGAGGTTTTTCCAGAGCCGCCATCAATAAATTCTACGGTTTCGCCCCTTGATAATGCGTCAAAAAGCTCATCTTCAATAGAGAGATACATCGACATTAATCCATCAGAATGTATATCACGGTCAATGTAAATCTGATAGCTAGGATCAGGCAGTCTGTCGGCATATAGGAATTTTTTGGCGTATTCTCTAAAAACCTTAGTTACAGGGCGGTCTGAACCATCTGGCGAAATAATTCCAAAATCGCTGCTTTCGCCAACCCTGTATCCTCCTGCCCACCACCAAGCATAAAGACCTGAGGTATGACCAAGAATAAGCATTTCAAAGAACTTTTTAAAAAAATTTGCTTGAAATTCCAATGATTTTGAGTTATCACAAAAGTTTGAGCCAACCCAAATTGATTTACCAAACTCCATCCATTGAACTACGTTATCAGGGTTTGCATAGCGGGAGTAAATGTTAGTAAAAATACCTTGTCTCATATTTTTGGAGTTGTCAGTTAATGCATAGCTTTCCGGCGACATGAAATCAAGTGCCAGTGACAAAGCCTTGTAGTCATACCCATAAATTCCAGCATCCACCAAAGGGATTGTTGATGCATCTCCAGACCGTGCACTAATCATATGGTTTGGATCGATAGATTTTATGAAATCGCAAGCTTTAATGTGAGCATATGCAACAACAGAATCAATATAACAACGGTATACACTCACAAGTTCTGTGTGCTTTCCATCCTGCCTCAGCATCTCATCAGATAGCCCAATTACCTCACCGTCTGAGTTTTTAGGAAGTTCACATACGAGCAACTCTTGGGCATTTTCATAGCTACCATAGCGATTGAGAATAAAATCGCCAAAGCCCTTGTCAAAAATTTTTCTGCCATCAAAATTGCCGTAACATTCGTCATAGGTTCCAACATATCTTTCCCACGCAATGTCATACCCAACAATGGTATCGTTTTTATCAAAGCGATACTTCTCAATCATTTCACGCACTTGCTCCTCGTCAAAATGAAATGGATCAGCATTAGGCCTTAGTGAAAGGTTTACATAAAGTCCGTACTCTGCACATAGAGTTACAAGGTGCAAAATGTTGTTGGAATAAATGCTAGGCGAATAGTGCATAAAGATAGAAAGCGAGTTAATTCCAACATCTACAATTCGTTTTAAATCAGTCTCAATGATATCGGGGTCATATGCAAAGGCTGATACATAGTTTTCAAACTCATCCCAAGTATCCATTCCAATATTGGCACTTGGCATATAGTTTACACCAAAAAATCGAACCGGCATATCCCCAATAAAGACCTCATTGGTGCCTCTTTCAATATGCGCAAACTCTAGTTGTTGTTGTGGTTTTAGACAATGAATACGTAGCTTGCTTGCTAGCATATCACAGACAACATCATCGTATAGCAATGATACAACAATGCTGCAATCGGTTGGAGGTTGACTAAATGAAACACGTTTAAAGTCATAATTGTGCTGTAATTTTATGGTTGAAAACTCATTGATGGAGTAGATGTTTGCTACATTATTAATTTGAATTTTAACTTTGTAGTTATCCGTATCAACGTCAGTTCTAGCTAATATAACAGCACCAAATGTAGCATTTTCGCAGTCATCAAGATGAATATATTCATCGCAACCACCCTCTAATAGCAAAACAGGAGACAGCATATAGCTGATTGCCTCAACAACAGCATTTTCTCCGCCATTACGGTAGAATTCATCATTCCTTGTGGTAAATACCAAAATAGAAGAACCATCTTGGTTGGAGCATCGCTCCCCATAGCTGTAGTTTAATATCATATAGGCAAGATACCCGCATCGAATATCCTTATCATCATAAGCTTCAATTAGTGGAATAAAACGAAAACGCCTTGCCTTATCAAAGCCAGTTGCTTGTGCTCGTGGTGATAGCGAAAATATATCCGTAGGAATAGGGAAATCAGCCTCACTAATGATTGCTTGTTTGCTGTAGCTTTTAACGCTAACAGCATTTGTTACAGGGTAAAACTTATATTCAGGACATAGTCCATCAATCGACACAAATTCATCATTTAAAACAGAAACACAGCCACTTGCCAGTTCATCAATAAAAAAGCAATGCTCTCCGGCAACAGAATATGAATGGGACAATGCGTGCCCAAACTGAATTTTTTCAACTTTTGAAAAATCAACACAAGTGGGACGATTATCATCATTATAGGCAATAGAATTTCGATTTCCAACAAACATAAAATCTTTTTTAGAAAGCATAAAATATTTGAAGGTAGCACTAGGGGTAATGCGTGTTTTAAACATATTTCCGTTTTTCTCAATCAATTCAATTGTAATAGTGCGTGTATTTTCAAATGCCTTTGCCCAAAAACCGAGGACATTATGACCGCCTTGAATGGAAATATTTTTCTCAAAGCTCTCATTTATTGAAAAATTATCTGTGTAGTAGCGCATACATTTTTCAGAGGTAACCCCATCCTTTGCAATAGAAAGATAGGCGCAACCATCATATTTTTTCGAATCAGGATTGTAAGTGTTCTTTTCAAAGCCATCTAAATCAGAGGGCGAGTCGAGTGCAAGTATTACCTTTTTATCAAATTCACCAATGGAAAGACGGCGAGAAAGCTCGTTATAATCCACCTCAATATTGTTCAGTGAATAAAATTCATTTTTAAAGGGAGGACCACCCAAAGTCACAACTTTGCCACCTATAGAAAGATAATGTTTTATCATATTAGGCATATATGCAGGGCAATCCATTGCATCGGCAATAATGATTACAGGGTTTATTGCCACATCAAAAAGTTCGTTGTCATCAATGGAATCCCAATTGTAAAACTTTGTGGTAATCCCATGAACGAGCAGATTTTTGCAAATGCTCTCAATATATAGTGGTGATTTGAATGCTGTTATTACAGCACAATGTTTGTTCATTGCCACGCCTCCAAAGTTCTTAGTTAATATTGTATGTTGTTCATATTGATATCTAGTTGATTGTAAGGAATAGTAATATTGTTTTCAGCAAAAGTAATTTTAACCATTTACAGTAAATCAAAATATTTTGGTAGTATAAGGATATAAAGTACATAAATTCAAATAAATCTATATATCATATTACTATCAAATACCCTCATAGTCAACAAAAACACCTAAACAAAGACAATTTATGAACACCTGTTATGACAAGCTTTACATGCAAAAAGTTATACAATTAGTTTAGGTGGTGGTGTAGTTGGAAAATGTTGTTTATCTTGATGTATTGATTATTCTAAACATTTATGTGAGCTATTTTCTATTTATGGGGAGTGCGAAATTGATGTCGTTAAAGCTTCATAGAGTGAGGCTTTTTTTAGGCTCAATTGTCGGGGGAATATATTCGCTGATTATTCTTTTTGATCTAAGCAATTTTGAGCTGATTGTGATAAAACTTATCATGGGGGTATCTCTGGTTTTCATAGTTTTTGGATCTAAAAAGCTCATACATACGCTAAAATGTGGACTATATTTTTTTCTTGTAAACTTCATTTATGGTGGATTGATGTTTGCATTATGGACATTTTTTGCACCAAATAATATGGCATATAAAAACGGAATTGTATATTTTGATATTACAGCATTAACTTTGGTTATTTCTACAATTATAGCATACCTTGCAATCAGCTTATTTTGTGCCGTTTTAAATAAACGCTGTAAGCCGTCAGATATCGTAAGTGTAACGGTATCGTTTAATGGTAGGCAGTCTATTGTAACTGCATTTGTGGATACTGGAAACAAGCTTTGCGACATATTTACAGGCTTGCCAGTAATAGTTGCTGAGTACGACTCAATGGCTGATATATTTCCAGATAAAATAAAGGAATATTTTAAAAGCCCAACTGAATTTTCATTTGACGGACTTGAAGACTCGTCATACATATCAAAGTTAAAACTGATACCAGTTTGCGTGGTTGGAAAGGAGTTTGCATTACCTGCATTTAAGCCAGACAGTGTGGTAATCAATTCTGCCAATAAAACTGCAATCATAGCAATCACTACAACAAATCTTTCCAATGGCAGCTTTAAGGCAATTTTAAATACTGCATTGTTATAATGCCCGTTTAAGTTTAAACAGAATCATTATAAAAATAAATAATATATGGAGATGAGACACAAATGAAAATGATCATGGCAAAAATATCGTTAAAACTAAGAATTATAATATTAAGGATTGTAAAAAAACAAGGTTTAAAAAATGCAATTCATTATATAAATGGCCCCGAAACATTACCCGCACCACTATCAAAAGAAGAAGAAAGCATAGTTTTTACAAAGCTTGAGGCAAAGGAAAAAGAGGCAAGAGATATACTGGTTGTACACAATTTGAGGCTTGTTGTTTATATTGCCAAAAAGTTTGAATCAACCGGAATTGGAATTGAAGATTTAATCTCAATTGGTACAATTGGACTGATAAAGGCAGTGAATACTTTTGTTCCGAGCAGAAATATTAAGCTAGCTACCTATGCATCGCGGTGTATTGAAAATGAAATTTTAATGTTTTTACGAAAAAGCACCTTGACGAAAAATGATATTTCAATCGATGAGCCACTTAATGTTGATTGGGACGGAAATGAGCTGCTTTTATCAGATTTATTAGGAACTGAATCGGATACAGTCAATAAGGAGCTTGAATGCGAAGTAGAGCGTGATTTGCTGATTGCCTGTGTAAATAAACTTAATGAGCGAGAAAAAAGAATTATGGTCATGCGATTTGGACTCAATGGAGAACAAGAAAGAACTCAAAAAGAGGTAGCCGACCTTATTGGAATATCTCAATCTTACATATCAAGGCTTGAAAAACGCATTATAAAAAGGCTTAAACTTGAATTTGAAAAGGTGATGTAATAATAAGCAATCTAATGTAGATNNTACATATGGGGGTTATTTTGCTATAATATACCTAAGTAAGTAAATTTTTGGTAGAAAGTAGGAATATCAATGAGAATAGCCCTGTTTACTGAAACCTATCTTCCCTATATAAATGGTGTTGTAACCCATGTAAAGGCTTTGCGTGACGGACTTGAAAAGCTTGGACATGAGGTTTTGGTTGTAACTGCTGACACAAAAACCCGCCGCCATTATATTAAAGATGGCGTTTTAAATTGCCCAGCTAAAACTTTTAAAAAGATATATAATTATGGACTTGCATCTCCAATTAGTGCAAGACGTTTGATTTTGCTGAAACGTTTTAGACCTCAAGTTATTCATATTCATAATGAGTTTGGCGTTGGTCTTTCTGGTACAATTATGGCCAAACAGCTAAAAATCCCACTGGTCTATACTCTGCATACCATGTATGACGATTATCTTTATTATATTGTTCCAAAAAAATTGGTGCCTGCGCTAAAGCGTATCTCGCACTATTATATGAAGTTTTTGGCGAATAAAGCCTCTGCATTAACAGGGCCATCTCAAAAAGTTCAGGAATTTTTTGATATTTGTGGTGCCCAAAAGAGTGTGAATGTAGTGCCTAATCCTGTCGAACTTGACGTGTTTAACCCACAGAGTGTGGATAAGGTAAAGGCAAATGCTATTAGAGCTCAATACGGTATTTTAGATGATGATATTTTAGTATCGTTTTGTGGAAGATTAGGCAGAGAAAAAAGTGTTGATGTGCTGATTAACTACTGGGCGAAAACTGTCAAAAAAGAGGATAAGCTTAAGCTTATGATTTTAGGCGAGGGGCCTTGTCTTGAAGAGTTAAAAGAGCTTGCAGTGAAACTTAAAGTTGATGATATGATTTCGTTTACGAATAAGGTTGACCATAATGAGTTGCCTAGTTTTTATGGTGCTTGCCAGCTTTACATAACTGCGTCGTTATCCGACACCAACTCAATTTCAATGAAAGAAGCAATGGCAACTGGATTGCCAGTTATTCATATTCATGACCCACTGAATGCTGGTCAGGTTGTTGATGGTGTCAATGGTTTTATCTACAAAGATGCAGAGGAAATGTATTCTATTTTGATGCAATATAAGGCTATGACTACTACCCAAAAGGAAGAACTTCAAACCTCTGTTGTAAACTCGGTGAAAATTTATGGTTGCGAAGCGCTAGCAACGTATTTAGTAACCGTATATGAAAATGCTATAGTAGAAAAAGCAAAAAAGAAAAAAATAAAATCAATATAATTTATGTAGGGAACGCTTTAAAACCGTTCCCTATAATTAATTATTAATATTTAAAATGAGGAATTTTATGAAAAAATTAATATCACTTTTATGTATAACAAGCTTATGTATGCTACTATTCATAAGCTGTAAAATTCAAACTCCTAAACAGCATAATCAAGAAAATCAGGATAATGGAAAAGCTAAAATTAGCGTTTCACTCCAAATCAAATGTGACACGATACTTGATAATATGGATAAAGTCGATGAAGGAATTAAAGATGTTATTCCTAAAGACGGCACGATTTTGACACAAGAACAGTTTGATGTTTCAGAGGGGAGCTCGGCATATGATTTGCTTATATCTGCTTCTAAATCAAAGTCATTCGCGGTCACCTCTACAGGTAGTAGTAAGACTGCGTATATCACCTCGATTGCTGGCATTAAAGAATTTTCAGTTGGTGCATCTAGTGGGTGGAAATACACCGTAAATGGCGAATTTGTATCCTCCAGCTGTGGCTCTTATCAGTTGAAATCGGATGATGAAGTTGCATTTTTATTTACTTGTGACTTGGGTGAAGATTTGAAATAACAAATTTAATTCACCATTTAAAATTATTTCCATAAAATGTATTGACAAAAACAGTTTACTGTGTTAAATTCTATTTAAACCGTTGATAGGGAGATAAAACCGAAAACGCACTTACAGAGAGTTAAGCATTGCTGGAAGCTTGACAGAAAAGCGAGTCGGACAAATGGACCCTTGAGGGCAAGGTGAAAAGCTTTTGGCTTAGTACCCGACGCCGTAATGCCTACGTTATAGGGCGAAAAATGTGTTAGCATTTTTAAAGTGAGTGTATTTTTATACGCTAATCAAGGTGGTACCGCAGGCGCTTTTACAGCACTTGTCCTTGGAATTTTTATTCCAATGACAGGTGCTTTTATAATTTTTATCATATTTTTAGGGGGTGATTGTGTGGGGACATTGAGCTTTGCACTGATGTGGAAAATGGTGGACAGTAGTAACAAATCAAACCAAAAATAAATTAATAAAAACGAAAGAGGGTGCGCGAGCATAGATGTTGTTTGCTTATGTCGCTTTCAGCGCGATATGGGTGTACCCCGAGGGTATTTTGTCGCTTCGCTCGGGCAAGCATCATGCTCCTACTATGAATTACAATACTTATTTAAAAAACTACCCTGATAAAGATGGCCGCTTTGGTGTTTACGGAGGTGCAATGCTTCCGCCAGAGTTAATTCCTGCATTCGAGGAAATTTCTATGGCATATCAAACAATTTGCCATTCCTCACAGTTTATTAACGAACTTCGTCGTATTCGACGTGAATTTCAAGGCAGACCAACCCCAATTTATCATTGCGAAAGGCTATCCAATAAAATTGGTGCGTGCCAGATTTATGTAAAGCGAGAGGACTTAAACCACACCGGTGCACATAAACTTAACCATTGCATGGGAGAGGGATTGCTTGCTAAATTCATGGGCAAAAAACGCCTTATTGCTGAAACTGGCGCAGGTCAACATGGTGTTGCCCTTGCAACTGCAGCAGCATTCTTTGGACTTGAATGTGAAATTCACATGGGTGAGATTGACATCGCAAAACAACAGCCTAATGTTCAACGAATGAAGGTATTGGCCGCAAAAGTAGTTCCAGTTTCTCATGGACTAAAAACACTAAAAGAGGCAGTTGACTCTGCATTTGAATCCTATGCTAAGAACTATAAAGATTCTATCTATTGCATCGGTTCAGCCTTAGGCCCACATCCATTTCCATTGATGGTTAGGGACTTCCAAATGTGCATTGGTGTTGAGGCTAGAGAACAATTTTTAGAGATGACAGGTATGCTTCCAGACGCAATCTGTGCTTGTGTTGGCGGTGGAAGTAATTCGATTGGTTTGTTTGCTCCATTTTTAGCTGATGACGTTACAATTTACGGTGTTGAGCCGTTAGGTAGAGGTACTGCAATGGGTGACCATGCCGCATCAATGACATATGGCGAAAAGGGAATTATGCATGGATTTGAATCTATAATGCTAATGGATGAAAGCAGGGATCCAGCTCCGGTTTATTCTATCGCAAGTGGTCTGGATTATCCATCAGTTGGCCCAGAGCACGCGTTCTTGCATGACCTAGGTAGAATTAAATATGAAACTGCAAGTGACGATGAGGCAATGGAGGCATTCTTCAAACTATCGAGGTACGAGGGCATCATTCCAGCATTAGAGAGCTCCCATGCTGTTGCGTTTGCAATGAAAAAAGCAAAGGAAATGGGCACAGGTTCAATCCTTGTAAACTTGAGTGGACGTGGAGATAAAGACCTTGATTATGTTATTGAGAAATATGGAGATGGCTCACAATTCATGGACTAATATGAAAATATAAATAGTNNAGCTTTATCATTACTTTAGTCTTGTTATTTTTTCAAGCAAATATCGAATATCTCTGCGCATTGAATTGTGTCCTTGTGGGGGATAACATCACTTTCAAGTTTTCCAGCCGCAACACAGCTTATTACTTCACTAATCTGGTGTTCAAACCCATTGTCACGTCGTGAATAGAACTCCTCAAAAACAACGCCCTCAGCGTCATATAGAGTGACTCTGTCGGCAAAAATTGGGTTTTTAATATTTATTCTGCCGTTAGTACCGTAAATGTTCATTTCGCTATCAACGTTGCAGGTCATAATACACTGCAAGCTTGAAACGCAGTTATCAAACGATAGGGTAATGCTGTCAACCTTATCCACACCTTGTTCAGTGTGTGTAACTGCCGATTGTACGCTTTGTAGCTCTTGATTAATCAAAAAGGTAGTAAGTTCAATTGCATAAACACCAATATCAAACATAGCCCCGCCAGCCAAATCAGGATTTCTCATTCTACCAAGAGGGTTTTCGTCGCACTTAAAACCTACAAGGAAAGTAGACATATCAATTTCACCAATTCTGCCACTATCAATCCAATCCTTAGCTTTTAATATTGCAGGCAGAAATCTCGACCACATTGCTTCCATGCAAAATAGGTTCTTTGACTTAGCAAAAGCAAATATTTCCTCTGCTTGAGCCTTTGTTAGTGTCAAAGCCTTCTCGCATAAAACGTGCTTACCGTTACTAAGGGCAAGCATACAGTTATCATAGTGAAAATTGTGGGTGGTTGCGATATAAATTGCATCAATATCATCACGTTTCACAAGCTCTTCATAACCACAATAATAGTTGACAATATTATTGTTTTGGGCAAATAACTTTGCCCTTTCTAGGTTTTTGCTTCCAACTGCAACAATGCTTGCGTTCTCAACCATTTTCACCGCGTCACAAAATCTGTTCGCAATATTTCCAGCGCCGATTATCCCAAAGTTAAACATGGTTATTCTCCTTTTTACTTTTTGGAGCCAGTTTTGTTTTTGTACCGTCCTTATCTACAAGCACAATATTATCAAGGTGGGAACGCAGACTAGCACGATATGCCTCGATATATTTTTTTCGCAGTTCCTGCTGTTCAGTTTTTTCAATATCACTAAGCTCACGTTCTTTTGAAATACGTGCAAGCTCATTAATTCTATCAAGATTTAATTCCATATTTTAACCTCCAATAACTATTCTATTATTATAGCGAATATTTTACTTGAAAGCAACAAACTCCACAAACATCATTCAAGGAAATTAATTTTAATACAATTTAATCTTACAGATATTTGCAAATATAAGGTAGATGTTTGAAAACTTGTTTGTTACATACTTTGTAGTGTCAGAGTTTAGGGTTAGTTCGGTTACATCATCCTCAGCAATCGGGAGCACCATCACTAATGTAGTTCCTTTGTTTAGTTCGCTTGTAATAAAAATTTGACCGTTATGTTCTTCAACAATCTTTTTGGCAATCGGCAATCCTAGCCCAATCCCCATATCCTCTTCCGGAACAGGAGAGGCATGAACTGAAAAAAATGGATCGAAAACCCTGTTTATAATTTTAGTATCAATACCTATGCCGTCATCAATTATGGTGATGTTAGCATTATTATTATTTTTCGAGATTAAAAGTTGTATAGTAGATCCTTTTGGTGAAAAGTTACAGCAGTTTGCAATTACTTGAAAGATTGCAAGGGAGAGCATATCTTCATCAAATTTAGTTACGATTACATCATCACAAGTATCTTTAAATTCAAGTTTGAAACTGGAATTTACAAACATAACCTGCAAAGTCCTGCATAAGTTTTCTAAAAAAATGTTTAATATAAGCTTTTTCATCTTAAACTCACGTTCAGAGTTTACAAGCATATAGTATTCTTGTACAGAAACAGAGGTATTTAACATTGCATAGCAGCAATGCGCGATATGGTCAAGATATTCCAAACTTTTATAGTCCTCTTTGTCTTGGAATTGCCTTGCAAGGATTGCGGAAACATTCATNNTGGAGAGCGATATCGGTCACTTATAACAGAGGTTATTGAGCCTCTGTTGGAGTGTATCGCTTCATTAATGTTAGCAAAGTCAAACAAACATAAAATGGCTGTGATTTCGCTACCATTGATAATAGGAAACATACACATAGTCGTTTTAAGCAAATTATACTCGAAATTTGTCGAAAAATAAGGCGCACCAACTAAAACCTTATCTAATGCTACATCCAACTCTGTTGAATTGGATGGGAATACATCACTAATATGTTGATTAACAGGGATATTCATATCATTTTTATTAATAAACTCATTTACAGCTGTAATATAGAAGTTTTTATCACACAAAAGGACAGGCGTTTGATATTCATCAAATATCTTGTTTAGCATTTCCACACTAAAATTCATAATAATCTCCTAAAAATATAATTATTATCATTATATAAAAAACATTTGGATTTGTAAAGTAATTGTTAGATAACCAGATAAATATATAATTGGTAAAATGTTATAAATTATTCACAGAAAAATAGAAAAAATATTACGTTAATTTTCTGTCAAACTCTTGTTATTTTGGTTAGAATAGTATAGAATGAAAGAGTAATAATTTACAGGAGGTTTTTTAATTATGGCAGTTAAAGTTGCAATTAATGGTTTTGGACGCATTGGACGTCTAGCATTCAGACAAATGTTTGGTGCAGAGGGATATGAAATCGTTGCAATCAACGATTTAACAAATCCAAAAATGTTGGCTCACTTATTAAAATACGATTCAGCACAAGGCAGATATGCTCTAGCTAACAAAGTTGTTGCAAAAGAGGATTCTATCGTTGTTGATGGAAAAGAAATCAAAATTTACGCTCAAAAAGATGCTAAAGATCTTCCTTGGGGCGAAATCGGCGTTGACGTAGTTTTAGAGTGCACAGGTTTCTATGTAACTAAAGCGAAATCACAAGCTCACATCGATGCAGGCGCAAAGAAAGTTGTTATTTCAGCTCCAGCTGGTGACGATCTTCCAACAGTTGTATTCGGTGTAAACGAAGACATCCTAAAGGCTTCTGATACTATCATTTCAGCAGCTTCTTGTACAACAAACTGTCTAGCTCCTATGGCTGACACACTAAACAAATTGGCTAAAATCCAAAAAGGATTTATGACTACAATTCATGCTTACACTGGCGACCAAATGACTCTTGATGGACCTCACCCAAAAGGTGATCTAAGAAGAGCTCGTGCTGCTGCAAGCAATATTGTTCCTAACTCAACTGGTGCTGCAAAAGCTATCGGCCTTGTAGTTCCTGCGCTAGCTGGCAAACTTGATGGTGCTGCTCAACGTGTTCCAGTTCTAACTGGTTCATTAACTGAGCTTGTTGCTGTTGTTGATGGTAAAGTTTCAGTAGCTGATGTAAACGCTGCTATGAAAGCTGCTGCTTGTGCTTCATTTGGTTACACTGAAGAAGAGCTAGTTTCAAGCGATATCATCGGAATTGACTTCGGCTCACTGTTTGATGCTACTCAAACTAAGGTTAATGACCTTGGCGATGGCAAAACTCTTGTTAAAGCTGTTTCTTGGTATGACAACGAAAACTCATACACTAGCCAAATGGTTAGAACAATTAAATACTTTGCAGAGCTTGCATAATAAATATTAATATTTATTAAAATTTTAAAAGACCTCCGAATTTTCGGAGGTTTTTTTGTATGTATTAATTTATAATGTAATCCAATATCGCCTAATAAGCTTTCCGTTATCTTCTCGTTTATCTTCTAGAATACCACCACAAGCAACAATAGTTTTAAAAGACCCCTTGTTATCATTGTCACAAGTAATCAAAACCTTATCAATCCCAAAACTTTTTGCAATTGAGAGTGCAAGTTTTAACTGCTCTTTCGCATAGCCTTTTCTTCGTTCACTGGGACGAATACCATAGCCAATATGTCCACCGAAGTTAAGTAGATAATCATTCAGCTCAAGCCTTAAATTAACTGCACCAAGAATTCTGTTTGTTTCATTGATTAGTACATAGGTTCTATCTGGCACAAACCTTTCTGGGCAAGTTTCCTTGTGTTCACATAATGCCATATAGGCAAGCATTTCAGGGTAGGTTTTCTCTTTTGTACTTGTTGCAGCAGGTACAATTCTCTCGTCGCCCCATTCGGCGATATAGCCTATAAATTCATCTTCCATTTCAGGGGTAAGTTTTACTAATTTAAGCATTTCATTCACTCTCTTTAGCTGCATTGTTTTTTCTAAAAGCTAAGTAGCTTTCTAGGATAATAGTTGCAGCAACTTGATCGATTACATCCTTGCGTTTTTGCCCTCGAACATTTGACGCATTCAAATAGGTTGTTGCTTGCACTGTAGTTTGTCGCTCATCCCATAGCCTAACAGGGATTTCTACTAGCTTTTGAAGACCTTTTACAAAAGTTTGGCAAAGCTCTGCTTTTTCTCCAGTAGAACCATCCATATTAAGTGGATGACCCACAATGATTTCCTCAACACCATATTCACTTGCGGCATAAGAAACCTTTAACATAGTCTGAGAAAAATCTCTTTCATTGATAACTCCAACAGGAGAAGCCAAAAATTCAGTTTTGTCACAAACTGCAAGTCCAGTGCGAACAGCACCATAATCAACTGCCATAATCTTCATAGTTATAATCTCCCTATATTTCTTTTTTGTGGACGTGCAAACACGTCACTATATATTTTTGTTACCTCCATTAGGTTGGTTTGTCAAANNTCCATTAGGTTGGTTTGTCTACTTTCAGTTCATCAAGGTGTGTTGAGTCGTTCATGAATTCAACTTGAGGTGTGTGTATATCATTAAAAGTGATCTTACTAACAGAAGTATTATCTAGCCAAGTAAGCTCGCCAATTTTTTCAAATGGGGTTGAGGTCGCATAGCAAAGGTAGTTTTTGATTGAACAGCCATGCGAAACTAAAACGATAGTCTTGCCTTTGTTTTGATTAACGAGCCTTTCTACCGTTGCTATCATTCTGTCGTAAACAGCTCGTACACTTTCGCCATCCGTTGGGTTAAACAAATGTAGATTGTTACGAAATGTATCAAACTCTTCGGGATAAATTTTAGGAAGTTCATCCCAATGTACCCCCTCAAAAACACCACCGTTTATCTCAATTAAACCGTCATCTATGATAATAGGCAGTTTATGATAGTAGTTCACTGCCGCCGCAGTGTCCAATGTTCGTTTTAATGGACTTGAATAGATTGCATCAAAGGATATATTCTTGCAACGTTCTTTTAAAAGCTTTAGCTGTAGTATTCCATTTTCGCTCAGTTCACAGTTTGTGTGACCTTGAAAGAAACCATTTGTGTTACCAAGTGATTCGCCATGTCGAATTAAATAGACCGTAGTTACCATGGCTTAACCCCTCCAATTATATCGCTGATATTTTTGATACCTCTTTCGTCAAGCCAGTTGGTTAGACCGTTTATGATTTCAATTGGTGCAGTGGGATTTGTAAATAAAGCTGCACCAATTTGAACGGTAGAAGCACCTGCAAGCATCATTTCAATTACATCTTCATAGCGAGAAACACCACCCATTCCACAAACAGGAATGCTCACAGCGTTTGCGACTTGCCAAACCATTCTAACTGCAATAGGGAATACTGCAGGCCCTGATAAACCACCAACATTGTTTTTTAATACTGGTCGCCTTGAGTTAATGTCGATTTTCATACCTAGTAGGGTGTTAATGAGTGAAACTGCATCAGCACCGTTTGCTTCAACTGCACGAGCAATTTCAGCAATGTCAGTAACATTTGGAGAAAGCTTCACCATTAGGGGTTTGGTTGTTACATCTCGTACAGCTTTTGTAACATCACCCGCCATTTGAGGTCTTGTGCCAAAGGCAACGCCACCTTCTTTCACATTAGGACAAGAGATATTAAGCTCAATCATATCTACAGCAGTACCTTCGATTTTGCTTGCAATTTCAATGCAATCTTCAACAGTAGAGCCTGCAACATTTGCAATTATTATAGTACCTTTGGTCGCAAGGTTAGGTAGTTCATGCTCTAAAAAATAGTCAATTCCTGGGTTTTGTAAACCAACAGAATTTAACATACCGGCTGGTGTTTCAGCAATTCTAGGAGGCGGGTTGCCATCTCTTTGGTGAAGCGTCATACCCTTAACGGATATTCCACCAAGCGAAGACAAGGGATAAAGATGCTCATACTCTCGCCCAAAACCAAACGAGCCAGATGCAGGGATGATAGGGTTTTTAAAGGTAACCCCAGCCATTTTAACAGATAAATCAGCCATTATAAAACTACCTCCTTTGAGGAAAATACAGGGCCGTCTTTGCAAACATGGGCGAAGTATTCCTTACCATTTTTAATCGTCTTACAAGCACAACCCAAACAAGCGCCAACTCCACAAGCCATGCGTTCTTCTAATGAAACCTCGCATGGGACATTGAATTTGTCAGCCAACTCAATCACAGCTTTGAGCATCATATGTGGACCGCAAGCGTAGATGATGTCGGCGCTACCACCTTGCAGTCTTTCTTCAAGGGCAGTTGAAACATAACCTTTCGTTCCCATAGTGCCGTCATCGGTGCACAACATAACATTAGAGCCTATTTTATCAAAATCATCTTTTAATATCACGGCGTTTGCTGAACGAAAACCAATGATAGCTGTTGAATTTTCGCCATAGTGCTTTGCAACTTGAACCATAGGGGGAACACCAATTCCACCACCGACTACAATCGCTTTTTTACTCTTATCAAGAAGTGTAAACCCGTTGCCGAGTGGAGCTATGATGTCAATCATAGCGTTTGTATTAAGCTCTGCAATCTTTGCAGTTCCGTCACCTCTAACTTCAAAAACAAGGCGAATAGTACCGCTTGCCTTATCTACTTCACATATTGAAATAGGTCGTCTTAGGGTGAAACCCTCAGCCTTAATATGTGCAAACTGACCTGCTTGTGCAATCTCTGCAATATCAGGGCACTTCACAGTAAAATCATAACAGTTTTTTGCTATATTAAGCTTTTTAATGATAGGGTATTGTCCTTGTCTGTAATCCATCTATTGAAACCTCCTATTATGTATTAAGTAATTTTTTTATCATAATTGAGTAGAAAGCTAAAATTCCTGCGATAAAAAGATAGATTGGAACTAATCCAAATCCAGCAATTTGTTTAGCGTTGTTGAGTCTGTCAATTTGCCAAAAAGAAAAAACCAAAGTAATAAATAAATTTGTTCCGATTAATAAATCTCGTTTTATTTGCTTTTGTAGTGATGCAGATTGATTGTCCACACAATTCTTCGTCGGTTTTGTATGGTTAGAAAACCAAAACAGCATACTGCAAACTAAAAGTGAAATTAACGGTAAAACAAATAAATCAACCCGTGCGAGCATTAAAGAATATAAGTTTGGTGGTATAATATTTTTATCATCCTGCAAAAGCGTTGTAAGTTCGGCATTGGAAAGTGCCCAAATATTCAAGACAGAGTAGAGTAGAATGACCCCTGCAATTGCAAAGCAAAGTAAGTTTATAAGCTTTCGTTCATTCCGAACAAACCAAATCTGTTTAATCATATATGCCCACCTATCTTTGTTATAATTAAAGAAATTGATATTCCTTTAATTATAGCAAAAAATAGAGATACTTACAACAAAAAAACTTGAGGTTTACAAACAGTTCAAGTATTCTTGGGGCTAATTTGACATATTATGTGAATGTAGAGTAAAATGGGAGCAAGTTACTTTGTCTGTACCGCACATCTTATATNNGTGTAAACTTGGTAATTTAACTTGTTAGAACAAAGGAGATATTTATGAACACCCCAATTTATGACTACCTCAACAATCTTATTGATGATGACATATCTCGCTTATATATGCCGGGGCACAAGGGTAATCACCCATATGATTATATCAGGGATATGAGTAAATATGATATTACTGAAATGACAGGTGCCGACTCACTATATGAGCCAGATGGTATCATTCTACAATCGGAGGAAAACACAGCGGCACTTTATGGGGCCGGGCATACAAGTTTTTCTGCCGGTGGTTCAACTTTATGCATACAAACTATGCTCTCACTTGTAGCGTCACCCAAAGATACGGTGATTGTAGCCAGAAATGCCCATATGGCATTTATCAATGCTTGTGCGTTGCTTGAAATTACACCTTATTGGGTAAAGCCTAATTATAACGACAACTTTGGCGTTAGTGGAGAGGTAACCGTAAAATCTATTGAAAACGCCATTAAGGCAATGCCTAATGCTAAGGCTGTTTACATCACTTCCCCAGACTATTTAGGTTGTATGAGCGATGTTTTGTCGATAGCTAAAGTCTGCAAGAAGTATAATAAGCCCCTTGTTGTCGACAACGCACATGGTGCACATTTAAAGTTCACTCAAACAGACTGTCATCCAATCACACTAGGGGCAACGATATGCTGTGATTCAGCACATAAAACCCTGCCGGTTTTTACAGGAGGAGCATATCTCCACGTGTCAAATGATAGTAAGATAACAAAACATGAAGTAAAGACAAAGATGTCCTTATTTGGCTCAACAAGTCCATCGTATTTGATACTAATGTCACTTGATTTAAACAATAAATATCTTTTTGAAAGTGCAAAGGCAGACTTTGCAAAATTACAAGATACTGTAAAGCAGCTTTATGAAATTGCACATGAAAAGGGGTTTGAGCCTATCTCTCCAAACAGGGATTTGACCAAACTTACTTTAGATGCCTACAAGGTGGGTATGACAGGGGAAGAACTTGCAGTACATTTAAGGGAGCACAAGGTTGAGTGCGAATATGCTTCGACACGTCATGTGGTTTTGATGCTTTCACCACAAAACTCAAAGCTGGACATTGACCGAATAAAATCTGCAATTGCAAAGATAACTAAAAAAGAACCTATTGTTAATAAGGATATTTCATTTGAGTTGCCACAGGCAATTATGTCGGTAAGGCAAGCGGTTTTTTCAAAAAAGGAATTAATTTCAATTGATAATGCTGTTGGCAAAGTCTCAGCTGAAACAAAAATAAAATGTCCACCGGGGGTTCCTATCATAATTGCAGGTGAGGTTATTGATACATATGCACAAAAACTTTTGAAAAAAAGTAGCATTTTTTTAATTAATGTGGTAAAATAGTCTTATAATAAATCATTTAAAGAATGTTTATTATGCCTACATATCTAATATGCAGACGATAACGCAGTTAATCTACTGGGGAGGGCNNGATAATGCAGTTAATCTACTGGGGAGGTATACACATGAAACTAATTTATGCAATCGTAAGTAATGACGACAGCTCTGCTGTATCATCCGAATTAACAAAGGTTGGATTTTTTGCAACCAAATTATCTTCAACAGGCGGATTTCTAATGGCAGGCAACACTACATTTATGATTTGTACTGATGATGATAAAGTGAATGAAGCAATTGAGATTATATCAAAAAAGAGCAAAAAACGCACTCAAATGGTTCCATCACCTGCTGCTTATGGAATGGGTGGATATACACCATATCCTGTTGAGGTGACTATTGGTGGTGCTACAATCTTTGTTACTAACGTTGAAAGATTTGAAAAAATCTAATGGCAGAGATAGAAGTGAATCCAAAAAATAAATTTTACTCAAATAAAGCGTTGCACAAGATGCTCACTGATTCTATAACCGGTGGGCGCTTGTGCCATGCTTATTTATTATATGGGCAAAAGTCAATTGGAAAGAAAACTCTTGCCAAAAATTTTGCTATGGCAATTTTATGTAAGAATGATGAGAAGCCTTGCTTTTGTTGCAGCAGTTGCAATAAAATTCTTTCCAAAAACCATCCAGATTTGTTTTTTTATGAGGGCAAGCAAGGCAAAAATGCTATACACATAGAAACAATTAGGGACATTAGACAAGACGCTTATATCCGCCCTAACGAAAGTGACTATAAAATTTACATTGTTCCAAATGCACAAGACATGACAATTTCGGCAGCGAACGCCTTTTTAAAGATATTAGAAGAGCCACCACCATATGCTCTATTCATCTTAACGGCTGATTCAAAACAATCTGTTCCAGAAACTGTTTTGTCACGTTGTATTTCTTACGAAGTCTTTCCAATGACTGTTGAAGAGGTGATTTTTGCTTTAACTGAAATGTTTCCAGATAAACCGTCTGATGAAATTTCAAGATTTGCAGAAATTTCTAATGGAAATTTGGGACGAGCTATCGACTTTTTAACCGATACAAGTTATAATGAAATGGTAGAGTTATCAAGAAAAGCCATAAATGGAATTATAAATAAGTGTGAGTATGATTTACTGGCTTGCTTAAACAAAGCAAACTCATCACGAGCAGGTATGCTTGAAATGATAACTGAGCTTTCGGTGATTGTTAGAAATGCAATGATTCACAAACTATCGGTTACAATTTCGAGTGATGAGCAGATAGCAGCACTAGGCTACAGCCTTACATTACAGCAGATGAAAGATGTACTCGATGTTTTAGAAAAATCAAGACATGGAATAGAGAGCAATGTAAATATGGGATTACTCTCAAACAATCTCACAGCCTTAATTGTTAAGGCAATCAATTAAAAAAGTATTAACGCGGCAAAAGCTTATTTACATAAAAAATTGTGCGCGATATAGGTGCAGGTTAGCCTGCAGAAATGGCGGTAAAGATGGCAGAGGTAATTGGAGTTCGTTTTAAAAACGTTGGCAAGGTGTATTACTTTGATCCTATTGGGTTGCAACTTACTGTTGGCGAAAAGATTATCGTTGAAACTGCTCGTGGAGTTGAATGCGGCGAGGTTGTTTTGGCTAATCGTGACGTGAAACCTGAAGATATTGTAGCACCGTTAAAACCGGTGATGCGTGTTGCAACCGATGCTGACTTGCAAGTGGTTGAGAAAAATAAGATAAGGGAAAAAGAAGCCTTTGATGTATGTCAGCAAAAAATTGATAAGCATAAGCTTATAATGAAGCTTGTTGATGTTGAATACACATTTGATAATAATAAAATTCTATTTTATTTTACAGCTGATGGCCGTGTTGATTTTCGTGAGCTGGTAAAAGATTTAGCAGCAATTTTCCGCACAAGAATTGAGCTAAGACAGATTGGAGTTCGTGACGAAAGCAAGATGCTTGGTGGACTAGGTGTATGTGGCAGACCATTTTGCTGTTCAACATTCTTGGGCGAGTTTCAACCTGTTTCAATTAAAATGGCAAAAGAACAAGGTTTGTCACTCAACCCAACAAAGATTAGTGGAACTTGTGGCAGATTGATGTGTTGCCTAAAATATGAGCAGGACGTATATGAAGAGTTNNAGGATTACTCCAAAAGTTGGAGCAATCGTTAAGACTTCTGAGGGCAAGGGCTATGTGGTTGATACCAACTTGTTAACCGGAAATCTGACAATCAAACTTGATAGTAACCCTGACGCACCTGCAAAGGTGTTCAAGAAAGACGATGTTGTTCTCATTAAAGACGCACAAATCAGACTTGAAAGAGATGAAATTGCAGCTCTTTCTGGATTGGTAGATAAATAATTTAGGCCTTTTTCTAGATATGGTGTCGAATTTGACTTGATTTTTTTTAGATAAAGTGATACTATATATGTGGTTTATTAATTAGACCGCTATGTAAAAATATAAGGAGGCGTTCCCTATGGCATATTTTATTAATGATGATTGCATCAACTGTGGTGCTTGTGAAGCAGAATGTCCAGTTTCATGCATTTCAGCTGGCGACGACAAATATGTAATTGATGCTGCTACTTGCATTGATTGTGGTGCTTGTGCTGGTGTTTGTCCAGTTGCAGCTCCTAACGAAGCATAATTTTACACATAAAAAGCCACCTCATAAGAGGTGGCTTTTTTGTCGTGTTTTACCACGAAATTTCATTTTTACCTAGTTCTTCAAGCGTCATATTTGCTTTCCTAAAGTGGTCACAACCAAAAAATCCATTGTAGGCAGATAGTGGACTAGGATGTGAGGCGGTCAAAATAATATGTCTATTATTTGTAATAAGAGGTATTTTTTTCTTAGCGTAATTTCCCCAAAGCATGAAGATTACAGGCTCTTCACGTTCGTTTAGCTTAAAAATTACAAAGTCTGTAAACTGTTCCCAACCTTTATCTCGGTGACTACCAGCCTCAGAATCTCTGACGGTGAGTACTGCATTAAGCAGTAGCACACCCTGCTCTGCCCAGCGTGTTAAGTCACCGCTTATAGGGCATTTTACAGTTGTTGTTGCTTCAATTTCTTTATAAATATTTCGTAACGATGGGGGTATACGATTACCCTCTTTCACAGAAAATGCCAGGCCATGAGCTTGATTTGGCTGATGATAGGGGTCTTGCCCCAGAAGTACTACCTTAACATTTTGGTAAGAGGTCAATCTGAAGGCTGATAAAACCTCGCTTTTTGGAGGATAGATGGTATGGTTTTTGTACTCTATATTCAAGAAATCCAAAAGCTTGATTATATACTCTTTTTTGAGTTCCTGCTCCAAAAGGTCAGCCCAGTCATTCTCTAAGTCTAGCATAATGCACCTCTTTACTAGTATTTGTTAATATGTTATACTGTAATAATTATAACACACTTGAATGGAGAAAACACTATGAGATACGGGATTATTTGTGCAGTAGATCAAGAAATTGATTTAATAAAAAAGGACATTATCGGAGAAAAAACTGCCACAATTGCAAGAAGGGATTTTATTGAGGGCAAGCTTTACGGAAAAGATGTAGTACTTGTTATGTCAAGGGTTGGCAAAGTTGCATCTGCATCAACTGCGACAACCTTGATTGATAGATATAACGTGGATAACATCATATTTTGTGGAACTGCTGGGGGCGTTGACAAATCGCTGAATGTTGGTGATGTGGTTGTGGCTGACAATTTAGTCCAGCATGACGTATTTGATGGGGCTCAATTTTTTAAAATTCCACGTTTAGGGGTTTCGGACTTTGCACCGGATAAATCACTTTCAGAGGCAATGCATAGGGGTATTGATAGCTATATTAAAAATGAATTGAAATCTGATATACCACAAAAGCATCTTGATGAATTTAATATTGTAAACCCTAAAGTAGCAGTAGGGACAATTGCGTCTGGTGACCAATTTATCAATGATAAGAAAAAAAATCAATGGCTTGAAGAAAATATTCCTAACATCAAATGTGTAGAGATGGAAGGTGCAGCAGTTGCACAGGTCTGCTATGAGTTTGACATCCCATTTGCAGTCATTCGTGTTATCTCTGACTCTGCAAATGACAGCTCAGGAGTAGATTTTGACCGTTTTGCACTAGAGGCAATGTGCCATTTCACAAGAGGAAGCCTCAAAGCGTTCCTATTGGAGGCATAAAACTTAAGATTGCTTACACCGAACAGTTTCAAAAAAACCACCTTTTAACAAGGTGGTTTTTGTCTATTTATTATATGCAGTTACAATTTCTCCAATATACATTCGGTGATAGTCCTTAAGTGGATAGTGTTTCTCAATTTCATTGTCATAAAAATGTTCTGGATTGATATCTGAATGATAAAGTTTTTTGCAAACTAAAACAAGCCTTGCCTCATTAAAAGTCACTAATCCGTCAGCTTCTATTGGACTAATGCCGGTTTCCTTTGCTTTATCATAATCACGTCCAGAAAATTTTCCGCAAAAGGTTAGGGCATTTTTATACTCCTCAGGGAGAATTGAAATAGTAAAAAGATCATTTTTTTCAATAAACTCATAGGTATAGCGTTGCGGTCTGATGTAAATGGTAGCCACATCCTTATTCCAAAGGATACCAACGCCACCCCAACTAACAGTCATAGTGTTGTAGTTGTCAATCGTTCCTGCAGTAACCAACGCCCAGTCGTTATGAAACATTGAAAAAGGATTTTGGTTAAGCTCTTTTGGCAAAATTTGATTGAAATTGTTCATGTAAATCAGCGTAATGCTTCTTTAATTTCTAGCTTTAGGCAAATTAAATGAAAGCATATCCGCTTTCGACCACCTTTCATTGTAAAAATAAACATCTTATTTATCATTATACTCTAGTTGTCAAGATGTGATTACATATGTGAGAAATTTTATCACTTCTGTAATCAAACCCAATAACAAAGCCAACTAAAAATTTTAGTTGGCTTTGTTTGTAATACTAATATCTAGTTATCACGCATATAAAACGTGTATTTTACTTGCTGCTTCCAAACACCTTAACTTTTTGTTTGATTGGCAAAAAGGTTTTTTCTCCTGCATCTGCACAGGGTTTGCCAAAAGGCATTTGTGCAATAAGCCTCCAGCTTTCTGGTAATCCAAGTTTTTTTGTTACTTCGTCATCAATCAGAGGATTATAATGTTGCAAGGAAGCTCCCATACCCTCAAGCGCAAGTGTTGTCCAGATTACAAACTGTAGCATGCCCGATGCTTGCTCTGCCCAAACGGGGAATTTGTCTGCATAAAGTGGGAAGCTATCTTGCAAGCCCTTGGTGGTATCTTGCTCTTCAAAGTAAAGAATTGTTCCGTAGCCTGCAGCAAAGCTTGCAATTTTTTCTTTTGTCGCTCCAAAATTTTCTGGAGGTGTGACTGCTTTCAACTGATTTAGTGTAATATCCCAAACCTGTTTATGGTTGTCGCCCAAAAGCAAAACCACACGATTGGTTTGTGAGTTGAAAGCAGAGGGTGTGTGGTCAACTGCTGTTTCAATGATTTCTTGTAGTCTTTTATCTGAAATCACTGCTTCATTTGAAATACTGTAGATGGATCTTCTTTTCTTAATTGCATTTAAAAATTCGTTCATTTGTCTTTCTCCATTTCAATAATTAGTATATGTGCATCTTCAAGTGCACATACTGTTATATTTTCTTCTGTAATTTCCAAAGCATCTCGCATAGATAACGTAATTTCATTCACCTTAGCTTTGCCCTCAATTAGTACAAAATATGCTTGTCTATCCTTGCTGACTTCAAAATCAAGCGAGTTATCTTTTGAAATTATGCTTGCGTATGCGTTTATATCTGAATGGATACGAATTGGAGCAGCCGAGGCTTTATTTTCAAAGTTTGATACAATAGGTAACCATTTATTTTCGCTGTCAGTAATATTAAAACGATAATCACCATAATTTGGTGCATAACCATTTTTATCCGGCAAAATCCATATCTGCAATAGGCGAAGTGTTTCATCACCTAAATTATGTTCACTATGGGTGATACCTGTCCCTGCACTCATGTATTGAACCTGCCCACGGGTAAGAGAATGCTTGTTATTCATGCTATCTGCATGTGAAAGTTCACCCTCAACAACATACGATATAATTTCCATGTTTTGATGTGGATGAGTGTCAAAGCCGGTGTGAGGACTTATTAAGTCGTCATTTATAACACGTAGAACACCAAATTGCATGTTCTTAGGGTTGTAGTAATCTGCAAAAGAAAAATGGAAATGACTATCCAGCCAACCGAGCTCGCTCTTTCCCATTTTTTTGCTGTCAATGTATCGTAGCATTTGTTATTCTTCCTTTACTTTTAAATTTGATTTTGAAATCCTCTTTAATATATCGATTAACGAAACAATCTCTGATTGTGTGAGTGATGAAAAAATATTTTCAATGCAAGCCTCATGATTAGGAAAAATTTCGCTCATTAGTTTAGCACCACGTTGTGTTTCATGCACGTAGATAATGCGTCTGTCTTTTTCCCAAACAATCCGCTCTACATAGCCTTTTNNTTTCCACTTGTCAAAAGCACTTTTTTGCCTATTTCTTGAATAGTTTGCGGACCTTTGTGATGCAAGAGTTCAAGTGCCTCGAATTCTGTGAGATTAAGGGGATAGCCTTTAATGTCCTTTTTTACGATATCTGAAATTGTGCGAAACGTTCTACAGAGCACTATAAAAAGTTTGAGTGACAAATTATTGCCATCTATATGAATCACCTCTAAATTAATATTATCTTGAATTCGAGATAATATTAACACAATTAAATGTGTTTGTCAAATTAATTTTAAGTATATATTATGCCCAATAATGAAATGATAATTATTATATGACATGCGTTAGTGGAGGAACTATAATTGATAAAACGATTAACATCTGATTTTTATAATCAATCAGCCTTGATACTTGCACCCAAAGTACTTGGTAAATTACTTTGTAGGGATATTGATGGAAAGATAGACAAATATCGGATTACAGAAACGGAAGCTTACTATGGTGAAGAAGATACAGCATGTCATGCAAGCAAAGGAAAAACGCAACGAACCAAAATTCTATATCAAAAAGGTGGACTTGCATACGTTTATCTTTGTTATGGAATTCATTCTTTACTAAATGTGGTTACAGGAAAGCAAGATCATCCTGAATGTGTTTTAATCAGGGGCGCTGGGAATTTTAATGGTCCGGGAAAGCTCACTAAAGCACTTCAAATTGACAGAGCCTTTAACTATGAAAACTTAATTATGTCTAAAAAACTTTGGCTTGAAGATGATGGATTTTCATATGAATATCAAACCACACCTAGAGTTGGTATTGATTATGCAACCGAAGAATACAAGAATATTCATTGGCGCTTTCAATTAAAATAAAAATAGAAACGCCAATAACCGTTGTAGTCTGTAGGGGAATTAGGTGTTCAATAATATTATATTAAGTGATAAATAATATTAGCTAAATATATTTCTAAAAAGGTATTTCATGGTTGTATTTGGTAAATACTAATGATATTATGTAAAAAAGAGATGTAATAAAATTAATCAAAAGCAAAGTGTTTAATAAGAGATGTTTATGACAAAGAATGGAGGAACAAAATGTTTAGAAGTATAATAAAATCAGTATCTGCAATGGAAATAATGGATTCAAGAGGTTATCCAACCGTACAAGCAGAAGTGGAATTAGAAGATGGTAGTAGGGCAAAGGCAGCTGTACCTAGTGGTGCATCTACCGGCAAGTTTGAGGCACTCGAATTACGTGATGGTGATTCATCTCGTTATGATGGTAAGGGTGTGCTAAAAGCAGTAGGAAATGTAAATCATATATTAGCAAACGCAATCAAGGGCTTTGATGCTAGCAATACAGAGAAAATAGATAATGCTCTAATTTCAGCAGATGGCACAGAGGATAAGTCAGCAATGGGGGCAAATGCGATACTTTCAGTATCCTTAGCAACTGCAAAAGCAGCAGCTAAATCAACGAAAACCCCACTTTATCAATTAATAGGTGGTGACGCTGCAACCACCCTGCCTGTTCCTATGATGAATATTTTAAATGGTGGAGCACACGCAAGCAACAACATTGATATACAAGAATTCATGATTATGCCTGTTGGGGCAACCAGTTTTGGCGAAGGACTTCGTTGGTGTGCGGAGGTTTATCATACCTTGAGAAATTTGCTCAAATCGGAAGGTCTTACAACGGCAGTTGGTGATGAGGGTGGATTTGCTCCTAATATTTCTGACGATGAAGATGCGATTAAGTATATAATAAGTGCGATTGAGAAGTCAGGTTATCGCCCTTATGAAGATTTTAAATTAGCGATTGATGCGGCTGCCAGTGAATGGCAAGATGAAAATGGAAATTATCATCTACCAAAAAAAGGGACAGATTATACTACAAGTGAATTAATCACCTACTGGAAAAATCTTTGTGAAAAATATCCGATTTGTTCAATTGAGGATGGATTGGGTGAAGAAGATTGGGCAGGGTGGAAGCTCCTAACCGATGAGTTGGGTGGCAAAATTCAAATTGTAGGAGATGACCTTTTTGTAACCAACACAAAACGATTGCAAAAAGGAATTGAAATGGGATGTGCAAATTCAATCCTCATAAAACTCAATCAAATTGGTACCTTAACTGAAACGATAGCAGCAATTAAGTTGGCTCAACAAAATGGATATACAGCGGTAATTTCCCATCGAAGTGGCGAAACAGAGGACACGTTCATTGCTGATCTTGCAGTGGCTTTGAATGCCGGACAAATAAAAACCGGGGCGCCTTGTCGAAGTGAACGTGTTGCGAAATACATTCGATAATTGTATATCGAAAATGAGCTGAAGGAAAAAGCTAATTTTGCTAAAATACACAAATGAAAGGAGTAAGTTATGAAAGCATATGTAGATCAAAGTGGTTGCATTGGTTGTGGACTTTGCGCCTCAATCTGTCCGGAAGTGTTTGAAATGAATGATGATAACATTGCACAAGTTATTTGCGAGGAAATTCCAGAGGATCAAATAGAAACTGCAATAGAAGCACAGGATGGATGTCCTGTTTCGGTCATCACGGTAGAATAATATATGGACAATGCAGGCAACAACATAAACTGTACTTGTAGATGGAAAAACTGCAAAAGACATGGAAATTGTGAAGAATGCATTACACACCACAAAAATCACGCAAAATATCCTTTGCCACATTGCATTAAAAAACCAAAATTAAAAGGAAAAGAGGAAAAAGCAATGAGTGATATGTTTTGCTTTCAATGCCAGCAAACTGCCGGCAATAAAGGTTGTGTTAAGGTAGGAGTTTGTGGAAAACAGCCTGATACTGCAAATCTGCAAGATGATTTGGTTTGTGAGCTGATTAAACTAGCACAAGCTGCTACTGAAAAAAATAGCACAAAATTGTCTGATAGGCTGATTGTAGACGGTTTATTTGTCACACTTACAAATGTGAATTTTGATAATAAAAGCATTACGAAATACATTGAAAATGTTATCCAAGAAAGAAAAAATATCAGCGGAAATAAAGACTTTGATGTTGTCAGTTTGTTTAAAGGCGAAACTGATATTGTTTCACTACGTTCTACTCTTTTATTCGGAATGAAGGGTATGGCAGCTTATGCTCATCATTGTTGGAATTTGGGATATGAAGACAAAGAAGTGACACAGTGGTTTTATAAAGGTCTTTGCGCAGTAAACAGCGAGCATACAATCGAAGAGTGGTTGGCCCTCATTATGGAATTTGGAAAGATAAACTTGAAATGCATGGAACAACTCGATAAAGCAAACACAGAAAGTTTTGGTACCCCTGTTCCAACAAAGGTCAATACTGATATCAAAAAAGGTCCGTTTATTGTTGTTTCTGGTCATGATTTACATGATTTAGTAATGCTATTAAAACAGACAGAGGGCATGGGAATTAATATTTACACTCACGGCGAAATGCTTCCTGCGCACGGTTATCCAGAACTCAAAAAATACACGCATTTAGTTGGAAATTTCGGTACAGCATGGCAAAGTCAACAAAAAGAGTTTGTGGACATACCAGCCCCTGTGTTGTTTACAACAAACTGCATTATGGCTCAACGCCCAAGCTACCAAGATAGGATTTATACCACTTCGGTTGTTGGTTATGAGGGGTTAATTCATATTGAGGCTGATGAAAATGGTTATAAGGATTTTTCTCCTCTTATAAATCAAGCCAAAGAACTCGGTGGTTATGAACATGATCGCAGTATGAGTGGAATTAACGGTGGTCACATCCTAACGACTGGATTTGGGCACGGAACAGTTTTGGCAAATGCTCCTGCAATTATAGACGCTGTAAAATCTGGAGCAATCAAACACTTCTTCTTGGTTGGTGGTTGCGATGGTGCTCATCCTGGAAGAAGCTATTACACTGATTTTGTTAAGCAAACCCCTATGGATAGTATTGTTTTAACATTGGCTTGTGGAAAATATCGATTTAACGACCTTGATTTAGGCGAGATAGGTGGCTTTCCACGAATCATGGATGTTGGACAGTGTAATGATGCCTATGGTGCAATTAAAATTGCTTTGGCTCTTTCTGATGCATTCGGATGCTCTGTAAATGAACTTCCACTATCCATTGTTTTAACTTGGTATGAGCAAAAAGCTGTCTGTGTCCTTTTAACCCTATTGTCATTGGGCATTAAAAATATGTACCTCGGTCCAACTATCCCAGCATTTTTGTCCGAAACAGTAGTTAAAGTTTTGGTAGATACCTTTGGACTACAACCAATTACTGCACCAGAACAAGATATGGATGCAATGCTACATCGTGGATAACAGCCATATAAAATAATGCTTGCCTCAAAAATCATATTGCACAGTAAATTCATTTGTTAGAACCAACTACTGCTTAATTATATTGAGTAGCAGTTGGTTCTATTTTAGTTTTCAAGCTGGTATGAAAATTTTTCATGAATAGGACAAATGGTAAAGTGAATATAGATGATATGAACAGATAATGCAAACAGCAAAAGAGGTGGATATGTATGAAAATTTTTATTGTGACAAAAAAACATCTAAAAATATTGTTACTGTCTATGGTTTTTATATCGACGGTTATTGCGACAGGTTTTATAATCAATCAACTTGATTTTGTTTCAGCAAGCCCCAAAAAAATACCAATCTACGCTGTAAACACCGAGGAAAAAAAGATAGCTTTGACCTTTGATTGTGCGTGGGAGAATAGCGACAGCCAGATTATAATGGATTTGTTGGATAAAAATAAAATTAAGGCTACATTTTTTACCACAGGCGATTGGTGTGAGCGTTATCCCGATGATGTAAAATTGTTTTTTTCAAATGGTCACGCAGTAGAAAATCATAGCTATAAACACCCACACGTTGCGTCTATTTCAGCTGAAAAGCTAATAGAGGATACAGATAAATGTGACGAAATTATAACAAGTCTTACTGGGAAAAAACCTACTTTATATCGCTCGCCATATGGTGAGTATTCAAATCAAATGCTAACTACCTTTGAGGAGAAATTAAAGCACAAGGTTATTCAATGGGATGTTGACAGTATCGATTGGAAGGGTAGGGAAGCTACTGCAATGGTGGAAGCTGTAACAAAAAAGGTGAGAAACGGGAGTATTATTCTTTTTCACAATGACACCAAGAATACACCACAGGCACTAGCACAAATTATCCCACAGTTAAAAGGTGAGGGGTATGAGTTTGTACTCGTTAGTGACTTGATTTATCAAGATAATTTTAGACTAGACCACGAGGGTAGACAGGTGAAGTTGCCATAAAAATACTAAGCTCTTGAGTGAAAACTCAAGAGCTTAGTAGCCTTGGAAATTTTGTGTAAATAGAAATTCAATTCAGACAAGAAAAATAGCTTTTGTAATGGATTTGTTTTAGTCAATTACAAATGTTGTATTACGCAGTGTGTTTTTGTGTTTATCCACACCTTGATAGGTGTAAATTCGTGCTCCGCCACCTTTTTTTGGTTAATTACGCGCCAATGATAGTTTGACTCTGTTGAAGTCTCTCAGCATTAATGTCATAGAGTGCAATCTCAAAATCTTTCAGTGCGGGGGAAAACACACAGTTTGCAGGCAGGTTGTGGGCAAACACTGTACTGACAGAGCCCCCATGAAAGTAATTTTTATCATCTTTTAATTTCTTTGTTCATTTCCATAATTACTATAGCTTTCGCTAAAGATTAAGCATAATAATCGCAGCTATTCCTATAGCAATGCCAATCATTCCAAAGCGACTCATAGTTTCCTTTAATACAATCCGAGAATATAGAGTGACAGTGATAATTAAACCACCTAATACAAAAGGAAACAGATATGCACTTGGCACACGTGAAGTCAAATATATAACGACTGCATTTCCTGCACCGCTTCCGAGCGCAACTAAAAAAATTAGCATAAGGGAATTTTTAATCAGCGTTATATCATTTTTTACGCTAGTCTTTTGCTTTGTAGAAAATGTTATAAGTAGGTAGAACACCATACTTAAAACAAAAGCAAAAGCAAAGCTAATAGTCATCATGGCAACATATTCCTTGCCTCCTGTAATCGTTTGTTGAATCTTAGAGGTTATAGAGCCGCAGCCGTTTAAGAACCAACTCAAAAAGCAAAAAATCAGCCATTTTTTATTAACCTTGCTGTTTGATTTATTTCCTGAAATGCTTATAAAATAGAACGATATTAAAAATAGCAACAGTCCCAATATAGTGGTCAGCTTTACGCTTTCCTTCCAGAAAATAATTCCTGCGACAGCTGGGATTATCATACTTGCAGAAAACATAAAGGTTGTATAGGAGAGAGGCCCTGTTTGCAGTGCATAATAATATACAATGATTGTGACTACAAAAGTTGCCCCCATTGCAAAGCCCCATATAATCGTCGGCAGGCTAATGGATTCTTTGGCAAAAATTGTCCACACTAAGAAGAAGACGGTAATCATGCCGGAAAATGTGCTGGTAGTGAGCAGGTTTTCACGCAAATTTGAAACTGTTATTTTTCGCAAAGCTAAACTCTGCATTGCTAAAAAAACAATGGCAACAAGTATCAATACAATCATAATAAAACCTATACCTTTCTGGATTGTGTCCTTTAAAAAATAATTGCCATAGGAGTGAAGAGATTTTTTAGCAAGGAAAGCGAACTTGCTCTGAAACATGGGAGTTTTATGTTCTGTGCTACAATAAAGTTGTAACAGACCTTTGTAAAATATATATTAATGTAAAGAAATAGACTGGTTGCAAACGGGAGTTTATAGGACAGAAGTATAGTCGAATCAAGTTGCTCTGATAAAATCGACGCTCAGCTTGCTATACAAACTTTAAAGAAAGCTATTTTAGACTAGATTTAACTTAGCGGTGTAATCCTTAATTTAGACCCAGAAAGCCAATATACGTCAAAGGATTTTGCTGGATTTCGTATAAATAATCATATCATACAAAGCATGAGCCACAAAGGTGGTCCCTACGACAATGCTCCGATGGAGTGTTATTACAATACGCTCAAAAATGAATACATAAATTTTTCATTTAAGGCTGAGTCTGAGCTTGATAACGCAGTAAATGAGTTTGCGTATTGCTGATACAATTATGTACGACCACATTCCTATAATGGTTGATTAACACCAGTAGCTCCAAGAAAGGCTACATGAAAAATTAATACACTCACGTTATAATTTTGCTTAACCAGTACACTTTAAGGCGAATGTTGAAAAGATATTTGAACCTGCTTTGCCAAACCATGGTTTACCTGTGGCATAGTACCCAATGGCCACAAGCAGTAGAAACGAGGTTACAACGTGTATTGCTTGCAAAACCATAAATAGCTCCTAATCCATTACCCAGCGACCATTTCTGAAATCTGGAAAAAGGCAAGGCGCACCGCCTTGTAAAATAGATTGTTCCGAAAGCACTGTAACGCATTTCCAATCTGCCATATCATAAACATCAATCGGCATATGTGAGCCCGTGCGTATTGCATCAAAAAATACATTTAACATAATTCTATCCATACCGTCGTGGCCGCCTTTCTCCTTTTTTTCTGAAAAACTGCGCCATAATGGATGATCATAGTCTTTTCTGTATTGTTCTACGTTACCCCATTGACTGCTCCAATTCGTATCTAGCTTTGCGTTTTCCTCGTTATCTATGTAGACAGAAAGGTTATCCTCACAGTACATTCCAAGTGTTCCCTGTACCTGCAAGCCTCGTGAATAAAAGCGTGGCAGAGTTGTGTCCAAAAACAACACAATGGTTTCACCACCCGAGCATTTAATAGTTGTAGTAATAACGTCGCCCTGTGCAATGCGCACATTGCTTTTTGCATCGTCAGTGCCCTTGTTACGAATTGCATAACTATTAAGTCCTACCGCTTTTGAAGCTACAGATACAAGAGATAATAGCCTGTTACCTTTACCTATTCCAAGTAGCTTTGCAATTGGCCCCAAATCGTGTGTTGGGTAATAGTCACAGTTACGCGCCGAAAAATGCTTAATGCGAAAATGATCCAAGCCGCAATCGTCAACACAAAGTGAACGTATGTCATGCCGATAACCACCCTGACAGTGAACAAGCTCCCCGAATACACCTTGATTTACCATATTAAGAAGCATAAGTTCGTCACGCCCGTAACAGCAGTTTTCAAGCATCATAATTGGAGTATGAGTTTTTTCATAGGTATGAACCAGCTTCCAACAATCCTCAACAGAATAAGCTCCAGACACCTCACAGCCAACAATCTTTCCGCTCAACATAGCCTCACAGGCAATCTGAACATGAGTCTCCCATCCCGTTGCAATGATCACGACATCTACATCATTATGAGATAAAACCTCGTGGTAATCGGTACAAACATATGGTTCAGGCTCATTTCTTAAAGCGATTTCCTCTTTGGCGATATCAAGCCTATCTCGTGATATGTCACATAGCACAGTAATTTTTATATTGTTATGCCCATCAAGCGCATCCTTTAAAAGTGATGTTCCACGCAGACCTAGTCCTATCATTCCAACATGAATTAATTTATCAGTAGTTTCAATCATTTCTTTCCCTCCACTATCATAAAATATTATCTATATATTCATTGTCCACTATCGCAGGTAAAACAGTGCAGTTTAATGCACTTGCCACGCTTTTCCAACTTTCTAAAGAGACATTATCTCCCGTTTTCAGAACTGGAAGAAATTTTAGATTAAGATATATTTTTATGGCAGGAATACGAAAATCATTGGTCATCAATGTGATTTTTTTCATACCCATATCCAATAGGTAGTTGACTACCCTTGAACAAAGTACGGTTCCCATACCCTTTCCCCTACATTTGTCGCACATGGAAATCATATGCAATGTGCCTGTTTTATCTTCCCCTACAATTCCTGATGCAGTTGCTACGACTTCTGAGTTATCGTCAAGTATGTAAAAAATTCCTTCTGGATAAATTCCTATGCCGCCAAGCATATCTTTCTCAAAAGCTTCCTCCGTCCAACGCTTACCTAAAAGTTCACTGAGTTCAAGCCATTTTTCAGTATATTTCTTTTTATGTGTCACAAAGCTGTATCCCTCAGGGAGTGAATCGTTCTGTTTAACTTTGTCGGTTTTCACCATATGCAGATAATTCATGCTTTAATCCAATCCTTTCCATAAATTGCACCATAAAGGTGCAAAACATCGGCTCGAAAAATCTATTTTTCCAGCTAAAATTCATTATAATATTTTTTATCACAGATCCGACTATAATTCCTGCTTGTTTTTATTTGACTTATTGCTGATTTTTACTGTAACACAGGTTCCTTTTCCAATCTCACTCTCTAAAAGAACTCCATATTTAGGGCCGCTAAAAAGCTTAATTCTCCTGTTGACATTTGCAAGTCCGATGCTTGAATCAATCTGTTCAGATGCAGAGTTCATTTCGGTTAGCATCTTATTCATCTGCGCTAATTTGTCGGCAGAAATACCGACTCCATCATCATAAATGCGNNTTCTTTACACAGTTTAATGTCGATATGAAGCGTGGTATCACCCTTCATACTGTGAGAAAAACAATTTTCAAGCAATGGTTGTAAAATAAACCGAGGCAACTGAGTGGTTTCATCTTCCAGTCGGTTCTCAATTTGAAAGGTTACCATATTTCCATACCGAAATCGCATTAGCTTCATATAATTATCAATGTACGCAAGTTCCTCGGATACAGTCCAGTCAGTAGCCCAGCTGCTAAAAACAGGGCGTAACAAGTTGATTAAAATGACGAGCATATCCGCTACTTGATTTGCACCGTTGATTGTTGCAAGCCACCTGATTGACGTAATTGTATTGTACAGAAAATGTGGAGCAATCTGTGCCTGTAGACTGTTCATTTCAAGTCTTAATTTTTCTTTTTCATCGGCCTTCTTTTGAAGCATAAGTGCATTAATGCTGTCTAGCATATAGTTGAACTGTTCCTTCATCAATAAAATTTCGTTGCTCTCTGAGCCGACTATTTCTATTCTTACATTCATGTCGTTTTCTGCAACCTGCCGCAGTGCATTGCTCATTTTAATTAACGGATGACTTATCCTCTTTGCCCACATTGTATAAAGTGGAGATATCAGCAAAAGGGTAATTGCTCCTATGGCAATTGAAAAAATCCAAAGCGGGAGTATGCTATCGCTAAACATCCACATCGGAGTATTTTTAATTAGAAACCAGCCTGTTTTGTCAAAACGCTTAAAGATTACTTGATGTTTATCCCCGATGTTATCCTTATAATGAATACTTGCAAAATTTTCGTCGGTAATCTCACTGAAATAAACTGGTATATTTCCTGGACTGACAGTTTTATCGCCTGCTAGGTTACGACCGTTTGAATCAAGCAAACAGATATAACCATTTGAATCTTGTGCATATTTCAAAAAGTCATTAATAGTTTTTGATGAAATTCAAAAAAGTGCGACGATGTTTACAGGCTTGGCTCCGTCGGAAAAAGAGTAGTTTATATTTCGTGCTCCCCATATCAGATAGTCCCCACTGTTATCTTGAAAAAATGCTTTTTCTGTAAAATATGACCTTGGATAATACCCAAGCCAGGTATAGTCGTTGCTTTTAGTAACCCTGCGGTATTCCTCAGTGTTGAAAAAAGGATGGACTTGCCCACTATAAAAGTATCTTCTAGATGCTGATGACCCCGCGATAGTTCCATCGGGTCTTATGAAAATCACGCTATCAAGCACTGCATATTGACTGTTTGCCTCGTCAATTGCTTGAATAAACGCCTGTTTGGATTCAATTTCCTCCAAATCAGTGGTAAAACTATTCATGAAGTATTGATACACTGCGTCAATATTTCCAATTTTATAGGTTGCAATCTGCGCATCATATAGGATTTTCCCTAGTTGAATCTCGATATCAGCAAAACGGGCGGCTGAGTTTTTCACATTCTGTTTTTGCATATTATTTATAAAATAATATGCATTTAATGCACTTGGCAGTGAAATTGCAATGAATAGAAAAATGATAGTTACCGAAATCAGCTGGAACTGAAAGGATCGTAAAAATCGATGTTGCTTCATTTACTGATCCTCCATTGTCTTGGGGGCATACCGATATTTTTCTTAAAGCAACGGTTAAAGTAGGTAATATCCCCAAAGCCACACTTCTGTGAAATTTGCTGTAAAGGGAGATCCGTAGTTTTTAAAAGTTCACATGCATGTTCAACTCTTACTCGAACAAGATAGTCAATATAATTGATGCCGAGCATCGTTTTAAACAGTGTTGCAAAGTAGTTTTGACTTAGATTAACCATTGCTGAAACTTCTGACAGTGACAGGTTTTTCTGCGGATTATTTTTCATATATTCAATTGTTTTAAGAATGGAATCGCCATATACAGGATGAGGATTATAGGTGGGCAGAATCTTTTCAAGTCCTTTGAGCGCAGTTACAGCATTGTAAGGCGTTTGTTTTTGGAAAGCAAAATCAGTACTTTTAATAATCCCAGAGAGTAATTTTGACAAATTTTGATAGGCGGTTTCAAAAGCACTTTTATCCTTTCCATATGCCTCCTCCAAATCGTTTGTCAAATGTGGAAGTGTCCATCCAAGCCCTTCAGGAATATAGTTTAAGAGCATCGGATTTTCACGTAAGTTTTTAACAACTCGTTGTGCATCTTTATCGTAAATCAAAGCTTCATCCTGTACGAGATAAAAAGAGTCAGGATAAAAAAACGGCTTATTGACACAACCACGACATTTGCTCAGCAGACTTTGCAGCGTTTCAAGGCTACTGTCAGTTTTGCAGACAGCTGCACGTATTTGTGCGCTAAAGACCTGACTCATATAGGAGGACATTTCTGAAAAATCTCTTTGAAGAGAATCAAATTGCAATTGAAATGGTGCGAAAAAGAAAGCGTATACTTGATTTTCGTAGGGCACAATCGCACATTCGCCGATACTTCGAAGTCTATCACGAAGAATGTTGTTAACACTTTGGGATATAGCAGTGTCAGGTGAGCTTATGCCTGTCTGCACAACCATAACCATCTGTATATCAGAAAAAGAAAGCTGCTTTCGTCTCTGCTCAAATCCTTTAAACGACAAACTTTTTTGAATAGCATACGATTTTAATAGATCGGTATATTGTTCATCTTTGATAGTTTGTGAGTTACCCTCATTAGAATCTTCAAGATCAAGGCTCTCTTTTACCTTTTTAAGTACTTCAAAAATTTCCTCGCGAGACGTTGAAGCCTTAAGCAGATATCCACTGATGTTCAGATTGACAAATTCACGTAGCATATCAAAATCTTCAATACAGGTGACAATAATAATACGGCACTTAGAGNNCCTAGAGTCAATTTCTCGTACCTTGCGAGCAAGTTCCAATCCACTCATTACAGGCATTTTAATATCTGTTATAATGATACTGGGGTGATACTGTTTGTATGCTTCCCATGCTTTTTGACCATTTGACAAACTGGCTTCAAGCTTCATAGAAAGAGAACTCCATGGAATTGATGCATCCAGACCAATTCGAATTAATAGTTCGTCTTCAGCAATGATAACAGAGTACATATATGTACCTCCTCTGCGCTTTTAATTATAACTTTTAGACAAATACAATGTCAATAGTTTCGTTGATTTTGGCAAGTTATCATAAAATTATTAATTTTAAGCTATATTTTACCTTGCATATATTTACATAATAACATGTTTATTGGAATTTTCAACTATTTCACACATTTGATAAAAAAAGTTTTAGGGATAAGACAATAATCACAATGTTTATTACATTGAAGTGAATAATTTTGTGTAATATAATCAATATGCATTCATCGATTGATACTAAAAATTTGTTTGGAGGAAATTAAACTTATGAAAAAGTTCAAAGCAGCATCACTAGTCCTCGCTTTTGCGATGACCATGAGCCTCGCCGCAGGATGTAACTCATCAAATGGATCAAAGCAGACCGATTCTAATAAGCCGGTCACAGCGTCGGATACTCCTAAAAATCAGTCCCCGACAAAGATTGTAATGGGTGGAACATCTACGTTGCAAAGCGACCCTGTTTTGTGGCATGATACAGAACTTATGAAGGAAATTGAGCAAAAGGCTAATGTAGAGATTGAGTACATTGAATATGATCAAGACAAATTCAATCTACTGCTTGCAAGCCGCGATCTGCCTGATTTTGTACACAGTATCTATGGTGACAAGATAGCCGATATCATCGCAGGTGATTTGGCACTTGATATGTGGCCTCTGCTTGAAAAAAACGCTCCTAATATGATTCTTCCTGAATACACTAAAAGGAACGAAATGGTACGAAATCTTAAAAGTGGAAAAAATAAAGAGATGTTTTTCCTTCCTGATAGCATGGGGCTCGAATGTGCACGTGGAAGTAAAATTAACTATCGTGGCTACAACATTCGCTGGGATTATTACCTTGAAGAAGGCGCACCGGAGATTACAGATGATGATACTTATTTAAAGATTATGCAGGACATTATTAAAAAGCATACTAAAACTCCTGACGGTAAGAAGATGTATGCTTCAGGTGTACACGATTCACTTGATGCATGGTTTGATCGTGGAGCATTTACAAAACCATCACTGCTAAATATATGGACCTTTATGAACTCTCAGTATATGTCAGGCAATGATGACAACGTTTTATACAATGGATATACTGATACAAGCCGCAGTGCATTCTGGCTTGATATGGGATTTTACAATAAAATGTACAAAATGGGAATGTTAGACCCAGATTCGTTTACCCAGACAGGTGACGATAAGCTAGCAAAAGTAACTGCGGGACAATATATTGCATGTATGGGCTGGAGTGAAGAACTTCTTTATAATAATATGAAAAAAGAAGATCCCAACACATTGGCAGGCATTATGCAAATTCCATCTAAAAATGCGCTTGCATTCACCGATTACTATGTTGCAGCAGGAACTTTTCCATCATATTACATGTTCATTTCTAAAACTAGTAAAAATGCCGACGCTGTATTAAGATTATTTAATGTTTTACATGACAGTGATGTACAACGTATGCTGTATTCAGGTAAAGAGGGCATTCACTGGGATTATGTTGACGGAGTTCCAACAATGAAGCAGGAATACGTTGATATGTTCACAAATAGTAATCCTAAGCTAAAGGAAATAGGTTTTAGAAGCAGCGTTCCTGTGAATGCTATCGGAATACGCACAGGCTCACTTTTGCATACCGACGGTTTCCCTCTTGATTTGATGGATACGGACGATATGCGTGTAAAAACTTTGACTCCTATTCAAAAAAGCGTAGCAGATCATTATAAGGTTCTTTATCCAGGTCAATCCACATATAAACTTGCAACCGAGGGTAAAGCAGTTGGTATGGACAATGCACTTGGTGAGCAAATTGCACTGGGACTAGAACCTATGCCAAGCGATATATCAAGAGTTGTTGAAAAGTGTAATGATATTCTTTACCGTGCTATTCCTCATTTGGTTATGGCAAAATCTCAGGATGAATTTAATACCACTCAGCAGAAGGTGTTTAAAGACCTTCAATCAGCAGGTGAGGATAAAGTATGGATTTGGTGTCAGGAAAACTACAATAGAGCAAAGGATATCATTGAGCCAATACTTTCTAATAAATAGTAATAGATAGATATATTGAAAGCACATGAGCGACCTTGTTGGTAAGAGCGTGTGCTTTCAAATATTTATGAAACACTATGTTACTTTGTGCAAAAGGGGATAGATTAACAAATGAAGAAAAAAATTAAGTGCAACAGCTCAAAGCAAAAAAAACAATGGATTTATTTTTA
Source organism: Ruminococcaceae bacterium UBA866 (assembly GCA_002295325.1). GTDB lineage: Bacteria > Bacillota > Clostridia > Oscillospirales > Ruminococcaceae > Paludihabitans. Next base: position 46,296 of record DBGA01000076.1, read on the forward strand.
CCTTGCCATGCCACTTGTGGTTGTAGTTTTGCTTACAGCATATGTTCCGATTGGGGGATGGATTATAAGTTTGTTCAATTACAAGCCAGGTATTCCACTTTTTCAAAACGAATATATAGGCTTTAAGTTTTTTAAAGAAATATTTTCTGATGTTGACATATGGCGTACTCTTACTAATACATTAATCTTCTCTGGCATTCAATTTCTGTTGATGCCACTGCCCATGCTATTTGCAATTGCGTTAAATGAGATTACGAAGTCAAGGTACAGACGTATTGTGCAGACAATGACGACGCTTCCACACTTTGTAAGCTGGGTTATCGTTTATTCCATGGCATTTGTGTTGTTTTCAAACGGTGGTCTAATGAATACAGTACTGACCGACATGGGGATTATCAGCGAACCGCTGAAAATATTGGACAACAATAACATTGTTTATACCCTTCAAAATATTATTGCTCAATGGAAAGATTTGGGTTGGGGCGCAATTATCTATATAGCTGCTATTGCAGGAATTGATCAAGAGCAATATGAAGCGGCTACCATTGATGGTGCAGGACGTTTCCGTACTGTGCTTGCAATCACGATACCAAACCTTATGCCAACCTTTGTCGTACTTATGCTTTTAAATGTGGCAGGTTTTATCAACACAGGCTATGAGCAGTATTTTGTTTTTAAAAACTCAATGGTTATGGGTAAAATTGAAGTTTTAGATTTATACATCTATCGTATGGGGCTTCAGCTTGGAGATTATTCTTACTCAACAGCAGTTGGAATTATCAAGTCATTTGTAAGCATTGCAATGTTGTTTACAGTAAACAAAATTTCAAAACATGTACGCGGTGAATCTATCATTTAAATTAACAAGGAAGGGGGACATGTATTTCGCAAAACAATTGCAGATACATTACTATTGTTATGAACACTAAGAANNGATACTTTTTTTGCGATTTTGTTGGTTGTTTGTGTATACCCACTTTGGTATGTACTTATTTATGCGGTCAGTGACCCCGATCTGTTAGCTGCATCACCTGCCATTTTGATGTCAAGGGGGTTGTCACTTAAAAGTTTTGAGATGGTTATGTCAATTGAGGGCGTATTACCTGCTATGTTTGTCTCGATTTCAAGGACAGTTGTAGGGACGTTCTGTACCGTATTTGCAAGTATGCTACTTGGATATCTATTTACTAAGGAAGCCATGCCTTATAGAAAACCACTTTATCGTTTCTTGATTATTACCATGTATATCAGTGGTGGTATGATACCAACCTATTTGGTGTATCATTCCTATGGCCTTTTAAACACTTTCTGGGCTTATATTATCCCAGCAATTATTGCGCCGTATTATGTAATACTGGTAAAAACATTTATTGAGCAACTTCCGCCGTCGCTGGAGGAGTCAGCAACAATAGACGGGGCAAGCCCTTTTACCTCATTTATGAGGATTATATTTCCACTATCCAAGCCGATTGTAGCAACGATTTCCATCTATGCGGCAGTAGGTCAATGGAACTCATGGTTTGATAATCACATCTACACTTTCAATAATAAAAGCCTTACTACGCTGCAGTATATGCTTTACAAATATCTCAATGAGTCGGAAAGAGTTTTACAACAAATCAAGTCATCAAATGTAAATGTTGATGTAAGCTCACTGATTACACCAATGGGCGTCAGAATGACAATAACAGTGATTACATTGATACCGATTATGCTAGTTTATCCTTTTTTACAGAGATATTTCATAAAGGGACTGCTCATCGGAGCCGTAAAAGGATAATAAACCGTTTTCCTTTTACTATTACAAATTAATTGCACCGAAATGTCATCCTTAATGCTTTCGTAAAAGTTTACCCTTGCGAGCTGAATTTCTGGGCTAATATTTTTATGGAATAGATCTTAATTTTAATGCTTAATTAAATGTACAGGAGTCTGTGAGGATTGAAAAAGCGATGAAGTTGGATCAATCAGTGAAGTTGTATTTTAATTTCGAAGCTGCGGATAAGGCACAACCAGATACTGTGCAAAGAGTGCAAAGACTACTGAAATAACGCAAATGATGGATATTCCCCCGATTTAGCATAAAAGTCACTGATAGAAGCAGCAAGGTTTATACTGGCCAAGCAAAATTGCAATTGTGTTTTGTACAGATGGGAGGAGGTTTTAAAGACATTTTATGTTGACTGGTCTATCGTTGATAGGCTCGCTTATAAAGCTCATATTGTTGACATTCTAAGAAAAACTAGCCATAGATTTAAGAAAACAATCTCGTAGCTTAAATCTAACCCCTAAGTAGACCACTTTACAATTATAAATTAAGATAGTTTTATAACTATATCGATGAGAGGAAGATTTATTATGTCTAATTATCCAAAGACTATGAAAGCACTTGTTGCATACGGTCTGGGAGATTATCGTCTGGAGACTGCATACCCTACGCCTGAATGTGGTCCTGATGATATAATCATTAAAACTGAGGGATGCGGTATTTGTGCGGGCGATTTGAAGTGTCAGCACGGAGCTCCAAAATTTTGGGGAGATGAAAATCAGCCAGCTTGGGTAAAACCTCCTTTTATTCCTGGACATGAATTTTTTGGAAAAATTGTTGAAATTGGAGAGAATGTAAAAGATTATAAAATAGGAGATAGAATTACCGCCGACCAAATTGTCCCATGCGGTGAATGTAAATTCTGTAAGGATGGTCGTTACTGGATGTGTCAGATTCACAATATTTTTGGATTTCAAAATANNGGAATGGCAGAATATGTAAGATATCCAAAAACATCAGTGTTACACAAGGTACCAACTGATATGGCACTTGATAAAGCAATGCTAATTGAACCTTATGCTTGTTCTAAACATTGTATTGATCGCGCACAAATAGGTTGCGAAGACGTTGTAGTAATCTCCGGAGCAGGTACATTGGGACTAGCCATGATTACTTATGCAAAAATGAAAAGCCCTAAGTTGTTAATTGTTCTTGATATGGTTGATTCAAGACTTGAAAAAGCAAAGGAATTTGGTGCTGATTTGGTATTGAATCCAGGGAAACAGGATGTCGTTGCTGAAGTTCAAAAACTTACAGATGACTATGGTTGTGATATTTATATTGAAGCAACAGGATATCCTTCCAGTGTTACTCAGGGCCTTTCTATGATTCGTAAGCTTGGCCGATTTGTAGAATTCGGTGTGTTTGCAAATGAGACAACAGTAGATTGGTCTATTATTGGAGACAGCAAAGAACTTGATCTTCTCGGTGCACATTTAAGCCCATACTGCTATCCATTTGTAATAGACAATATTAGTAACGGAAACTTAAAGGCTGATGGTGTTCTTAATAGATTTTTCCCAATTGAAGAATGGGAGAAAGCATTTGAATATGCTACAGGAAAGTATGGAGATTTGAAAGTTGCCATCACTTTCTAAACACAAAGAAAGAGAGGAATAAGGATTATGTCAAAATATGTAATTGGTATTGATTTTGGCACGCTGAGCGCTAGATCAATTCTGGTTGATGTGTTAGATGGTTCTATAAAGGCGACCTCTACTATGGATTATCCTCATGGAGTTATGGACAGTTTCCTTCCAAATGGAACAACTAAACTAGAAGCTGATTGGGCACTTCAATATCCACCTGATTATATTGAATGTGCAAGTAAAACTCTTTCTAATATTTTTAAGGAGTCGGGTGTGAATCCTTCTGAAGTGATTGGTTTGGGAACAGATTTTACAGAATGCACTATGCTTCCGACTTTGGCAGATGGTACACCCCTATGTGAGCTTGCACCGTTTAAAGATACTCCACATGCATATGTTAAACTATGGAAACACCATGCCGCACAGGATGAAGCCAACAGTTTAAATCGAATAGCAATGGAGCGTAAAGAAGAATTTCTTCAATATTATGGAGGGAAAATTTCATCAGAGTGGATATTCCCAAAAATCTGGCAGATTTTGAATGAAGCACCTGAAGTTTTCAAAGCTGCTGATAGATTTATGGAATTGTCTGATTGGATAACGCTTATGCTTACAGGAGAAGAAAAAAGAAACAGCTGTACGGCGGGATATAAAGCAATGTGGCAAAAAAAGACCGGATATCCGTCAAATGATTTCTTCAAAGCACTTGACACAAGACTTGAACATGTTGTTGATACAAAGATGTCAAGACAAATATATCCTGTGGGCACCAAAGCAGGTTGCATCACCGAAAGCAGTGCCGAATGGACAGGTTTACAAGTAGGGACACCTGTGGCTGTTGGCTGTGGGGATGCACACGCTGCTGTTCCTGGTGCTGGTATTATCAGTCCCAACATTATGCTGATGGTTATTGGCACATCAGGTTGTGACATGATGGCAAGTAGTCAGCAAATCAAGGTTCCGGGAATGTGTGGTATCTGTGAAGACGGTATCTTGCCTGGATATTTCGGCTATGAAGCTGGTCAATCCTGTATGGGCGATCATTTTGCATGGTTTACAAAAAATTGTGTTCCGAAAGATATTGTTGAAGAGGCCAAAATAAAAGGAAAGCATGTGACAGCTTATCTGGATGAGCTTGCTTCACAAATTAAGCCCGGAAGTAGCGGATTGCTTGCATTAGACTGGTGGAACGGAAACCGTTCTGTATTGGTAGATGTTGATTTGACAGGTGCAATGTTTGGAATGACCACGACCACCACAGCGCCCGAAATGTATAAGGCACTAGTGGAAGCGGTTGCCTATGGTAAACGCATCATAGTTGATACCTTCAAGAAAAATGGGGTTACAATTGACAAGTTGTATGCTACTGGCGGGATAGCTGAAAAGAGCCCGTTTGTCATGCAAACTTTTGCTGATGTTATACAAATGCCAATCTATGTCACCGCATCAATGCAAACCACTGCAATGGGTGCCGCGATGTTCGGTGCAGTTGCTTCTGGTAGTGTGAATGGCGGGTATGATACTATTGAGCAGGCGGGTAAGGCAATGGGTGGAGGAATTTCTAAAACCTATCTGCCTAATACGGAGAACAGCAAAACATATGAACTCCTTTATCAAAAGTATGTAAAACTTCATGATTATTTTGGCAGAGATAAGAACTGTGTTATGAAACGTTTGAAGATGATTAAAAAAACAGTCAGAGAAGGTTAACAAATTTATGATCAAGTTGAAGTATAGCGAATATAGGTAAATTAATATTTAATATCTTTTCATTTGTAAATTGTATCTGTTTAATTTTTAATTGTTATTATGAAAAATTAAAGGAAGATTATTAGATATGCAAAAAATTATAAAAAGACTATTGGAAAAAGGTGATATGATAGTCGCTGGCACAGAGGATTAAATGCATTTTATCTCGAAAACACTCTGCTTAGTGTCCAAAAAGCGTTGGATATATAAGTTGACATGGTTGAGTTCGACGCCGGAGGAAAATTCGGAAAAATATTAGAGGGAATAAAAGTTCCAGCACTGCGTGAATTTTGTGATTTAACCAATCCAAACAAGGATATTCTACTCAATGTGGAAATCAAGGAAAAGACAAATGAGGCGGTTGATATTGCCATAAAAATATTAAAAGAGTATGATTTGGTAGATATCTGATGCTAACATTATTGCATATTTACATGACTTTTATGAGATTTATCTATGATAAACTGTAAATGAAGCACAATTTGATGTAATTGAGGAGGTAATATGAAAAATAAGATTAACTTAGTTATATTTGACGTTGACGGAGTAATATTGGATAGTGAGCCACTGCATTATAACGCAAAAGTTGAAATTTTGCGTAGTTATGGTTTGAATGAAACATTTGATTTAAAAGAATATATTGGTAAGCCTAATAAGGATTTATGGTCAAAAATTATAAAAGAAAACCATTTGGATATAGAGCCAGGTGATCTAGAAATGCAGCAGTTTAATTTGATTCTAAAATATATTGAAAATGATCATATAACACCAACAAAGGGTCTTGTTGAGTTGTTAACAACACTAAAAAAATTAAATATTTGTTTAGCAATTGCATCATCATCAAATCGATATTACGTTAATCATATTCTAAATTATTTAGGATTGAATCAATATTTTGCTCATACCGTTACTGGTGATGAAGTCTCATTCCAGAAACCTTACCCGGATATTTATAAAAAAATACTGAGTATTAGCGGAATTCCAGCGTGTAATGCAGTTGCCATTGAAGATTCAACAAGTGGGGTTCAGGCGGCTGTTTCGGCAGGAATCAAATGTCTTGGTTATCAAAACTTATCCTCAGGAATGCAAAATCTTTCTCTAGCTGATTATACGATTAATGAGATCGGGCAGGCAGTTGGGTATATTGTGCAAGAGAAATAAGTAACACAGAAATAAAGATGAATATAAAATCTAGTCTTTCTTATTCACGATTAATGCAATACCTTGAGTTGCTTTTACTAATAGAATCATATGTACTTATTATATTTTTTTTGCCAAAAATACTATTGTTTTTAAGAAAAAATTTTTTCTGAATTCAGCATTACAGCTTTTTATACCTAGTAAAACCACCAGTATAGTTGCAGTAGTAAATGGACACGCGGATAATTACCGAGATGAAAACCCTTGTTCAATTCAATATTGAACAAGGGTTTTATAGTATAATGGCTCTATGTCAATAGTTATGGTGAACCAAAATAATGATGAAATGAAAGTGTTGGCAACTAAGCTACCGCTTTTTAAAAATTTGTTTTTTGATAAGCAAAGATATGAAAAATGTAACTGCGAAACCTGTTGAAGTTACGATATCCATAAGCTCGCATAACAAGTTGAAGAACGAATTTGATGAATTATGCAATGTCGACTTTGAGACATCGGATAAACTATATTAATCGCTTCTCTAAAACTTTTAATCGATCAACACAAAATAGATAAACGTCCTGTAATCCACAAATTTTCATGTCATTAATCACGCTTAAACAGAACTTACCACTCTCATGTTCACCAATCCAAACACCTAAAATATGCTTGTTTCCATCCATTGTTATGTCCAACACAACGTATGCTGCCTTGGTTGCATATTGGTGATTTTATATGACTTAGAGCCTATTATTTTTTAACAGATAAACGTGCTATCTTAACCTTTTTTGTGCGCTCACGTCGGTAGTCATTTCTGTCAGATGCGTCCAAAAGCGTTTTGGCATATGCCCCATACGACATTTGGGGTTTTCCCGTTCTTTAATCGCAATCGTGTTGTAATATTGCGTCCAAAGCCTGCGATATTTTTCCTCAATTTCGTCTTCAGAGGGAAGTTCAAGGTTATCAATCTCAATAATTTTAGCCTCATAGGGGCGATAAACCAAAGCCACTTTGTGTGTCATGTCATAAATCATAAACTGCTCTCCAGAATATCTTGCACAAAAGTGACCTTTCATTAATGGAAGCACAAAATGCTTTGGTTCAACCACAGCAACCAAACACCCGTTATACTCAGAAAAACGGACAAAACCAAGCAGCATATGCTTTTCATTTTGAACAGACTTTACCATATTGTGCATTTGAGAAACAGTTGTATCAGCAAGCATATTTGAAACTTGAAACCCATGGGTGTATCCCAATCGAATAAAGTCGTATATGATGAGCGACTTTTCCTTCAAAGCACAAAGGAAGCCAATCTTAATGAGATACTCGGCATCTTTTCCCATCTTTTTAAGGATAGAAGCGTATATTCTATCCGCCTTTTGTTGATTAGAAACAATTACTCTTGTTTCATATAAAAATATTTGTGGGGCATCATCAATTAAAATATCAATTGGAATCTCGCGGCGAACATAGCTGTCAAAAACACAGCACAGAAGTCCATCAAAACTGCCATCATAGAGATAAACTATATTTGACCTGTTAGACATTTCATCAAATCCTCCCTTGACGGTTTTAGGTTATTTAAAAAGGTAATCTGATCTGGCTGATTTTGCAGTAGCATATCAGAGCTTTTTTCAGATATTAAAGCTCGTAAAATGCTCTCGTTGTTAAACTTTAAACCCTCCGCCATTTTTCCATTACAGGTAATAAAATACTGGGCACGCTTGAGTATAACACCAATTTTTTTAAGTCCTTCAAAATTCAGTGAACCAGTTTTTCGCGCGACCATAATTCGATTTGCACTTTTTACACCCACCCCAGGAACTCGCAACAGCATATCATAAGCTACGGTGTTAATCTCGACAGGAAACAGCTCTAGGTGGTTAATCGCCCAGTTGCATTTGGGGTCAAGAAACGGATTAAAGTCTTGATGTTGCTCATCAAGAAGTTCGTTTGCATCAAATCCATAAAAACGCAAAAGCCAGTCAGCTTGATAAAGCCTGTGTTCCCGTAAAAGTGGAGGTTTTGTATCAATTGAGGGCAAAAGCGAATGGCTTTGGGTTGGAATATATGCTGAAAAAAACACTCGTTTCAGCCCGTATTTTTTATACAATCCTTGTGTTAGCTTTAAAATTTGAAAGTCTGTGTCTGGAGTTGCACCGATAATCATTTGAGTGCTTTGCCCAGCAGGTGCAAATTTTGGAGCATTTTTATATCTCACAATTTCAGTGGAATTGTGCTTGATGCCACTTGTAATAAGTCCCATTGGACGTAATATAGACACTTTAGACTTATCGGGTGCCAATAATTGCAAGCTGTCTTGTGAGGGTAATTCAATATTGATGCTGATACGGTCTGCAAGCAAACCAAGCTTTTGTATCAGAGCATCATCAGCACCGGGGATGGCCTTGACGTGGATATATCCACGGAATTTGTATTCATTTCTAAGAATTTCAAGTGTTAAAGCCATTTGCTCGCAGGTGTAGTCGGGATTTTTTATTACTCCTGAACTAAGGAATAGACCCTCGATGTAGTTTCTTCTATAAAAATGGATGGTAAGTTCTGCAAGCTCACGTGGAGTAAACGCTGCACGGGGTGTATCGTTAGTGCGGCGGTTTATGCAATATTTGCAGTCATACACGCACACATTTGTCATAAGCACCTTTAAAAGGGAGATGCATCTCCCGTCGGCAGCAAAACTGTGGCATATGCCAGCTTGAGTTGCCGTGCCAAGAGAGCCCTTTTCTCCGTCGCGTTCGACACCGCTTGAAGTACATGCAACATCGTATTTTGCAGCATCTGACAAAATTGTCAGTTTATCAAATATATCCACTGTTTCACCACCTAAAATAATAAAAGAACATTTGTTCTTTTATTATTTTACCCCAAATTGAAAGGAAAGTCAATTGCCAAAACAAAATACAACGAGAAATTTCTCGTTGTATTTCAGGCATTTTGCTCATTTAGTATGGCTTTGGAATTGATTTGAAAGTACTATAGTAAGTTGCTATTCCAATTGTTGTCGTAAAGTGGTATAATTATATACAAAGTAATTGAAATTATGGTTAGAAAATGCATACCATAAACAACTCAAGAAATTTTGTTTTATCGTTTTACATTGTACTTGAATGTACGCATATTGGGCATATTCTTTTTGTTTGAAGATTATATAAAAGCTAATTCGTTTATAATAAACGAATACAAATAACGCTTGTTTTATAATATGAGGTGTAATATGAAAAAAAATCGCTTAAATATAATCATAATCGCAATATGTGGGATAGCTATGCTGCTTGTCACTGTTGTGGCAGACGGACCAATGGTAATCCTTAATGCACTGATATCAGCAAAGCCTGTCTATTTGATTTGTGCGGGCTTGTGCATGGTTTTATATTGGGTACTGGAAGCATCTACATTTCATAGCGTTTGCAGAGGAATTAACAGCAGTATTTCATATAAAGATTGTTTCAAAACCTCCATGATAGGTCAACTTTTTAACTGTATCACACCCTTTGCAAGTGGTGGACAACCGATGCAAGCGTATCGCCTAGTAAAGTGTGGAATGCCACTCGGACAGGCATCCTGTGCGTTGCTTGCTAAGTTTATTATCTACCAGTTGGTGCTGACTTTTTATTCCCTAGTAGTTATATTTTTGAAATTGAAGTTCTTCTTAGCAGAGGTTTCTGGATTTGCACTTTTAATTTTATTAGGATTTACAATCAATCTAATTGTCATGTTCTTAATCGTGGGAATTGGTTTCTTTCCTAAAATTACTACAAAATTTCTAATCGCTATTTCCAATTTACTAGGTAAGATTAAGATTGTAAAGAATGTGGAAGCGTTAAACAAAAAAATTATAGTAGAAACTGAGAAATTTTACGAAAATTTTGCAATTATAAAAGCAAACCCGAAGAGATTTATCCTACCATCATTGATAACAGTAGTTCAGCTGACAGCATTCTTTACAGTACCGTATTTTGTATGCTTATCGCTTTCTGTGACCCATGTAAGCCTTTTGACGATAATCTGTGCAGCAGCATTTGTATTGCTTATTTCATCATTTGTGCCACTACCGGGCGGAGCAGGTGGTGCAGAGGGAGGTTTTTACCTTTTCTTTGGAATGTTTTTTGTACACTCAGGAATTTTATCGGTTGCAATTGTATTGTGGCGAATACTCACATTCTATTTGCCGATTGTTGCAGGAATGTGTTTTTCAAGGGCATCTTCACCGAAATCCGTCACAAGTGCTGAATGTGCTTAATACTGTGTTAGTAAAAATAAAAAGCTGTCAGTTTATTAAAAACTGACAGCTTTTTATTATTAATTTGATATTTAAATTACCTGCGATTTCCATCTTTGTCAAAGTTTTTTCTAAGTGCCAGTTCAGTTGGTAAAATAACAAGAAGCAATACAAATAGTTGCGCATAAATAATAATTGTACAGACATTTTTGAAATTAGGTGTACCATTTAAAAGAAAAATTAGTGTGGCGAATAGTAATAAATTAAGCACTCCACTCAGTAGCCATACTTTCCCTGCATATTTCTGAGCAAAATCCCAAGTTTCGTTGTTCTTACCGGACATTGATGTTCTGTATCCGAAAAAGGAATTAATGCCTTGGGGTGGTTTTTTCACCAAAAGAAGTCCAAAACCAATCATTGTAGATGACATTAATGAAGTATATATCATAGAAAACCAAAACAAAATATAACCCCCTACACCCTTATTTATAATTGTTATTTATACTTTTATTTTAACATAGTGAATTTAAAAAAACAAGATTAAAGTCACGCTATAAATTCCATTGACACGATACGACATAAATAGTATACTAGCTATGTTATAAAATAGGATGTATTGGGGAATGTTGATGATAAAATCTATAAATAGGGCTTGCGGTGCAATTCAATGTATGTTTTGGATAGCATACTGTTTTTCGTTTGGCTTTTTTGTAGCATATCTAACTTCAGTTGGATATTCTAAAAGTGTAATTGGTTTTGTAATAGCAACGCTTGCGACAACGTCAATATTAGTACAGCCTTTGTATGGGTATCTTTCGGATAAAGTATTTGATATAAAAAAGATAATATTTGCTTGTATGGCAGTGGCTAGTGTTTCGGTAGCATTGATACCACTTGCGGCGAAAAATATAGTTACGCTGTTTTTGCTTTGTATCATATTGGGAGCAAGTGAGTATTGTTTGTCGAGCTTGATAGATTGCTGGTGTATCAAGCTATCGGAAAAATATCCAGTCGATTTTGGAATTGGAAGAGCAGCAGGCTCTTCGGGTTATGCGATAACAGCTTTAATATTTGGTTATGTTTTTGCAAGAGTGAATATGGAGATTACATTTTACCTACATTTCATAGCCTGTGCAATCTGCTTGGTATTTATTTTAAAAACAGAGGGAATACCTCCTGTAAAAGAGGGAGCTATTGCACAAAAAAAGAAGTCAACCCTAAAAAAAGATATTTTTGCACTTTTAAAGAATAGACAATATGTCATCTTTGTAGTATGTGCATCCATGACATTTATCGGAAGTTCAGCTACAATATCCTTTCTCTCAAACCTGTTAGAGCTTAGGGGAGGAACTGCCGAACACCTAGGCTATGCGCTATTTATACAGGCTGGGTTTGAAATTCCATTTATGCTAATGTCAGCTTGGCTAATAAAGAAATTTAATATCAAATTCTTATTGATATTTGCCTTTTTCGCATATATANNATATATATTTAAGTATTTAGCACCTGCTCTGATGCCATCAGCTTGGGGCATTATCCTTGTACAATCGTTACAGGGAATTTCTTTTGGAATATTTTTGCCGGCGGCGATGAAATATCTTACGCTTACTTCCCCTGAGGGTTTAAAATCTACTGCAACAACCCTAGCTGTTGCAGTTTACGCTGGCATTGGTAATATTGCTGGAAACGCAATTGGTGGCTTGATAGCAGATAATTTTGGGGTTGAGATGGTATATATTTTATCGGCTATATTAGCGGCTTGTTCTGCGGTAATATTTTTATTGTTTGGGTTTAGCAAAAGGGATGCTTGAACAGCAAGTGGAAAAGCAACAAAATAGTTAAGTAGAGATGCTTTTAGGACGGTATCAGAGTGAACTCTGACACCGTCCTAAGTTTTGTATTATGCATATAATCTTATTATTTGTTTTTTAAGGTAACCACAACAATTTCAGGTCTGTTAAAAACCCTTATTGGAACAATACTATTGCCCAATCCTCTGCTTATAAACATTGTAGATCTATTCTTATTATAACTACCACTTGTAAATTTCGGAAATAATCCTTGATCAGGAGCAACCAATCCTCCAACAAACGGAATTCTAAATTGTCCACCATGAGCGTGTCCCGTAAAGATTAAATCCATACCGCTATCACAGTAAAAATCAAATAATTCTGGTCTATGTGAAAGCAATATCTTAAAGCTTTCATCAACTGACCATTGATTTAGTTTTTCTAGCATCTCATCAATATTTGTACCGTCCATGTAACTAGAGGTGAGAAAATCGGGGTCGCTTACTCCTAATATATTTATCCAACTATTACCTTTGGAAAGCCTTAATTCTGTATTGTCAAGAACATATACACCCGCGCCTATCAAACTTTCTTTTATTAAAGAGAACTTTTTTGACCATGCTTCATGATTTCCTGAAACATAATATACAGGTGCGATATCAACAGCACCTCTAATAAATGTCATAGCTGTATCTAAATCATATTTTCGCCTATCGATTAAGTCACCTGTAATCACTATGATATCCGGTGAAACACCTTGAACTTTATTTAATAAATTTATCTGATTTCCCCCAAATTTTTTGTTGTGCAAATCGGAAATATGGGCTATTACAAAATCATCAAAGTCACTTGGTATTTTTACATTGATATAATCGGATTTTGTTATAACTATACTATTATTTTGCCAAATACAAAAAAATATAATGCCGATTATAAAAGCAGTAACTGATATTAGTATCTTGTGCTTTTTTGGTGTTTTACTCACTTTCTTACCCCGCATAATATAACTAACCCCACGTTTTACCCTATTTACCTATTGCGAAATTTTCCTTGCTTCAAGATAAAATCTCTTGTCACAAGCCTCGCCCATAGAAAATGTCTTTCTAGGCAAAGCACCGTCCAAAATAACTGTCTTAAACAAATCGTTTTTGTCCATACTAGGTAGGATAAATCCAATGGAGTTAGAGCCTTTTGATAGAGACTTGACTACATCATCACCGTGGATATAATCAACTTCTCCACCGTTTTTTTCAATGTATTCATCAATGAATACTTGCAAACTTCCTACTGGAAGATTAAGTGATGGGTTTGTAATATAAACTTCACGGATATCATCTCCAACTACCACATCAATTCGTTGTGAACCCTCAACATAAATATCGCTTAGTATGTATCTTTCGCCAAGTGCTTTTATAACATCGGCAGGAGTAACATCAAACATTACTCTGTGAATTGCCTCAAACTCAAGAGAGTCATCGTGCAGATTAACAAGTTCAACTAACGCATATCTTGCAGGGTGGTTTTTAGCGTTTTCTTCGCCCAATTTCTCTTTTAGGTTCATGTAGCACTTCCTTGCAGTCGCAAGGGAATGGTTGCCATCTCCAACTGCAAAAAGCAGCAAATCTTTATCGATAACGGAGTAACGAGCGCTAAAATTCTCTTTGTCAGCAAGCTTAGAAATTCCAGCCAAAAGGCTGTTAGTGCAGTCTTCATCTAGCAAATAACCCTCAATTGATCCGCTATCCTTCATCATATTAAAGGAATAAATTAATTCAAGGGAGCTTTTTTTGCTCGATAAAGGTTCTATTACAGAGCACTCCTCATCGTCAATCAAGAGCATAACGTGAGGCAACTCAATCGGAGCATTTTCTCTGATTTTAACCCTAGGTGGTATTCTATCAAGGACAGTTCCCTCAGTTGCACGTATTGCAGATTGTGAGCCAATTGTATAATCATATGCTTCAAGGTCAACCATGCCTATAATACCTTTTCTCACATTGCCGTTTTTCAGCTTGCGCTCAACAAAGATGAACGCATTTTCATATTCCTGAAACAGATTGTCTGAAAGATACTTATTCATTGTATCATTTATACCGTCAACCGTTTTGTCAAAGTCCGCAGTTTTAAGGTAAATCTCTGGGAAAATCATATTTAAAGCAGAGGGTTTGTCACCAACAATATCTTTGACTGAGTTCCAATAGTCTGGTTCAGATGTATACTGATCACACGCCACAACGCTAAATGCACTTGCATCAGAGTTTTGAGGAAGAAGGATATTCGCTGGTTTGATGATGTCATTATTCATAAAGTAATTATTCTCCTATGTCATAGTACAAATTTAAATTTCTATAATTGCCCATCTAAAGTAATGTCAGTGACTTTATCAGAGGTTATAGTAATGTATACAGCCGCGTTAGGATTATGTTCACCATACCAGCCATATGTATAATATGTTTCTCCTTTTAGGGTCTTTCCGCTGTCGGTAATTTCTCCGTCGCCACCAATTATGGAACTGATTTGTGCGTAGGACATATCATTTTTAAGTTTTTTAAACTCATCAGAGGAAACGCCACCAGCAAAGTAGTATTTTTCCTGTTTGTTTGGCGGTGAGAAAATGTCCTCAGTTCCTTTGGATATACCATATGTCCCATTAATGTAACCAAAAGAATATGAGATGAGCCTTATAAGGAAGTATAGACAGCATACAATCGTGAGCACCACAACTCCTAGAATCCACCAGTTACTTTTGCGTGGCTTTTGTGGAAAGTTGTACATATAAGGGGGTTGTTGTCCGAGTGGTGGCTGTTGATATTGATTTTGGTATGGTGATTGGGTTGGTTGAGCAGGCTGTTTGTACTCGGTTTTAAAGTAAACGGTAGACAAGTCTAACCCACAAAAGTTACATAAGCGATTGCTTACAACATTTGAACAGCGTGGACACCTTACAGGTGAGCCACCCATATAAGGAACTTGAATTGTTTGATTACTGTTATATTCGTTCATAATATTATTACCTCCAAATTGCAGTAAGTTACTACAAATAAATTATATCAATTTTTACACATCATGTAAAGGTATATGGGAAATATCTTATTTAACTTATAGTACAAAATGAAATGCAATTAAGTATAGATAAATGGTGAAAAAACTGAAAATTATGTTATGTCTAATATATACTAAAATTAGGACTTCAATTTTGGTGAAGAATATTATAAAAAATTCTTGAATTAAAATTAATTTGGTGGTATCATTGAATAGGCTTTGTTTAAAAAGCCAAATGTGGGGGGATTTATTATGCAAATAGGCTTTGACAATCAATTGTATGTTAAAAAACAGGCGGAATTTATTAGAAAACGCATAGAACAGTTCGATAACAAACTATACCTAGAGTTCGGCGGAAAATTGTTTGATGACTATCATGCGGCAAGAGTTTTGCCGGGGTTTGACGTGAATGGAAAAATTAAGCTTTTGCAGGAGTTTAAAGACCAATGTGAGGTTGTTTTTTGCATCAATGCAGCTGACATAGAGAAAAATAAAATTAGAGCTGACTTTGGAATTACCTATGACCTTGATGTGCTTCGTATTATTGACAATATGCGTGGTATGGGACTATTGATAAATTCTGTTGTAATTACCCAGTATAAAGATCAACCAGCAGCTGATATATTTAGAAAAAAACTTGAAATGCGTGACGTTAAAACGTATATACATTTTCCTATTAAAGGATATCCAACTAATATTGATTTGATTGTTTCAGATAGTGGATACGGTGCCAATGAGTACATCGAAACCACACGTCCTCTTGTTGTAGTTACAGCACCGGGGCCATGCAGTGGCAAGCTTGCAACTTGTCTTTCACAGCTTTATCATGAGTATAAGCGTGATATAAAGGCTGGATATGCTAAATTTGAGACTTTCCCAATTTGGAATATTCCCCTAAAACATCCGGTGAATTTGGCGTATGAGGCAGCAACTGCTGATTTAAAAGATGTAAATATGATTGACCCTTTCCACCTTGAAGCATATGGAAAGACAGCAGTAAACTACAATCGTGACATTGACGTTTTTCCGATTGTTCGCGCAATTCTACAAAGAATTACAGGTAAAAGTGATATATATCAATCCCCAACTGACATGGGTGTAAACATGGCGGGTTATGGCATCAGTGATGATGAGATCGTAAAATCTGCTGCTAAACAAGAAATTATCAGACGTTATTACAAGGCTGTTTGTGACAATAAACAAGGCAGAGTAGATGTTGATACAGCAAATCATGTAGAGCTTATCATGAAACAAATTGACCTTTCAAAGAACGATCGGCCTGTTGTTGAAAAAGCCAATCAGAAATATGAAGAAACAGGTGTACAGGCTGTTGCGATTATGCTAGATGATGGTCAGATTATCACAGGTAAAGCNNTATGAATGCAGGAGCGAGTGCTGTTCTTAATGCGATTAAGGTGCTTGCAAATCTTCCGGACGAGTTACACATGATTGCCCCAGCAGTTTTAGAGCCGATTATTAAATTAAAGGGTAAGGTTTTTAAGAGCAAAAATACTGTTTTGGATATGGAAGAAGTCTTGATTGCGTTAAGTATCAGTGCAGCGACAAATGTAACGGTAGAGCTTGCAATGTCAAAATTGCCACTGCTTGCAAGCTGTGAGGCTCATTCTTCTCATATGCTAATTCAAAATGATGATGATGTTTTCAGAAAATTAGGCATAAACCTAACCTGTGAACCATTGTTTCCAACAAAAGATTTATATTATATTTAATTATCAAAACTGCCGACATTTGTCGGCAGTTTTTCGTTTTGACATATCAAATTAAAACTGGTATAATTATTGATAAACAATTTTTTGCGCAATAGATTTTAAGGAATGATTATTAATGAAGAAAAAATATATTCGTGTCATGGCACTAATACTTGCGGGTGTTTTCGTTTTAAGTGCTGTATCAATGGCGATATTTTCAATTTCTGGAGCTATGTAAATGATATAAAACCGCATTACATAGTATATATTAGAGGGAGTTTCAATGAAAAGCAATTTCAAAATTAGAAAAGCAAAACGAGAAGATGCAAAAACAATCTTCGATTTTATAAAAGGTCTTGCAGAATATGAAAAGATGTCTGACCAAGTAGAGTGTAGTGCAAGTGATATTGAACACACTATATTTGATGAACATCAAGCTGAGGTTATAATTGGTGAAGAAAATGGAATACCTGTTGGGTTTGCATTATACTTTTTTAACTATTCTACCTTTAAAGGAAGACGTGGGCTATATCTTGAGGATTTATTTGTAATTTCCCAGATGCGTGGCAAAGGCTATGGCCAGACCCTATTGTTAGAGCTTGTAAAGATTGCTAGCGACAAAGGGTGTGCAAGGATGGAGTGGTGTTGCCTTGATTGGAACACACCATCAATTGAATTTTATAAGAGTCTAGGTGCTGTTCCCATGGATGAGTGGACCACCTATAGATTAAATGAGCAACAGATTGTAGGTTATACTAAGGAGTAATTATGATGGAAAAAAACAATATTAAAACAACAATGCCAATACCGGCGCTTGCGCTTAGAGGGCTTGTTCCTTTCCCAAAAGTGACATTCCATTTTGATGTTAAAAGAAGCAAATCTATTCTAGCAATCAAAGCTGCAATGGATTTAGACCGCAAAATTTTAATTGTAACTCAATCTGATATCAATGTTGAGGATCCAACCCTTGACGATTTGTATAAGGTTGGCGTTGTTTGCAGTATAAAACAGCTTTTAAAGACAGAGAATGATACTGTTAGGGTACTGATTGAGGGAGATTATAAAGCTAAAATCGTAGACTTAATCAGTGAAAAGCCTTTCCTAATTGCAGATGTCAAGAAAATTAAGCGCTCAACTGCGAAAACACTGTCCCCTGACGAAGAGGTAGTGTTAATTCGACTTGTCAAAAAGATGTTTAAGGAATATTGCTATTCTTTGCCTAATGTACCAAATGATATTATCACTCGTGCTCTTTCAAAAAAAGAGCCAGAGGAACTATTTAGAGAGATTTTTCCTAGCATTCTAATTGGATTTGATGAAAAACAAAAACTGCTTGAATGCAACAACAACCATCAAATGCTTGAAATGTTAGCGGAAATATTGGAACGTGAGTGCGGCTTGTTAGACATCGAGCATGAACTATATGAAAAAGTAAGAGAAAAGATGGACAAAAATCAGCGTGATTATTTCCTAAGAGAACAGCAACGTGTCATTTCCGAGGAATTAAACGAGGGTGACAGCCCACTAGATGATGCTGACGAGTTTTCAGATAAAATTTATAATATAAAAAATATTTCTGAGGAATCAAGGGAACGTCTTTTAAAAGAGTGCGACAAGCTTGCAAGAATGCCTATGCAATCGCAAGAGGCAAGCGTTATCCGCTCTTATCTTGAAGTTTGCTTGGATTTGCCGTTTGATACCTTTACCAAGGACACACTTGACATTGTTAAGGCAAGAAAACAGCTAGACAAAGACCATTATGGACTTGATAAGGTGAAAGATCGCATACTTGAGTTGCTTTCCGTAAGAAAACTAAAACCTGATGTCAAAGGGCAGATTATTTGCCTTGTTGGACCTCCAGGTGTTGGAAAAACTTCAATAGCAGCTTCAATTGCCAAGTCTTTAAATCGCAGATATGCCCGATTGTCGCTTGGTGGAGTGAATGATGAGAGTGAAATCAGAGGTCACAGAAAGACTTATTTAGGCTCAATGCCTGGAAGAATAATTCAATCTTTAAGACAGGCTAAAACATATAATCCTCTTATTTTGCTTGATGAAATTGACAAGATGAGTAGTAATTATAGGGGCGACCCAGCATCTGCAATGCTTGAGGTTTTAGATTCAGAGCAAAACAATACCTTTGTTGATCACTATGTTGAAATTCCTTTTGATTTAAGTAGAGCTTTGTTTATAACAACTGCTAATAATGCACAAACTATTCCTGGTCCACTGCTAGACCGTATGGAGATTATCGAGCTTTCAAGTTATACAAGGGAAGAAAAGTTTAACATTGCAAAACGCCATCTTGTGAAAAAACAAATAGAGAAAAATGGTCTTACAACAAAGCAATTATCTATTAAAGACAGTGCTTTGTATGAGATTTTAGATTGCTACACCCGTGAGGCAGGAGTGCGTAACCTTGAACGTAAAATAGGTAGCATTTGCCGTAAAACTGCAAAGTATATTGTAAGTGGCGAAAAAGAAAAAGTAGTAGTAACCGATAAAAATATCGAAGAATTTTTGTCTACAAGACGTTACAAAAAGACTCCTAAAGAGTCCAAAGATACAATTGGTGCAGTAAATGGGCTTGCATGGACATCAGTCGGCGGTGAGATGCTTGAAATTGAGTGTTCTATCATGGATGGTACAGGAAAAATTAAGCTTACTGGTAGTTTAGGCGATGTTATGAAAGAATCAGCTGATATTGCAATTAGCTATGTTCGCACAATTGCAAGTGAATATAATATCAAACCAGATTTTTACAAGACATGTGATATACATATCCACGCACCGGAGGGCGCAGTTCCAAAGGATGGGCCATCTGCTGGTGTTACCATGGTGACAGCACTTGTTTCGGCGCTTACAAACATTCCTGTGAGAGGTGACGTTGCCATGACTGGCGAGATTTCCCTAAGGGGTAGAGTGATGCCAATCGGTGGGCTTAAAGAAAAATCTATGGCAGCATATAGAGAGCATAAAAAGGTTGTTATCATTCCAAAGGAAAATGAGTCTGATTTAAACGAAATTGATAAAACAGTTCGTGAGAATATCGTATTTATACCGGTGGAAAATGTATCAGAAGTGCTTGACGTTGCGTTGACCAATATTAGAAACAAGAATGTTGCCGATGAGCTTTCTAAATGGTGTGAGATTGAGCCAAAGCTTATTAATGAAAACCAACCAATTATATAATATCGGTGGTTGCCCAATGCGATTACCCTGTAAGAAAGTTAAGGATAAAAAATAAGGAGAAACACAGATGGACTTTACTAAGGCGGAATTTTCGGTTTCATATGGGCTTTCAAAGCAGATACCAGAAAATGATAAGATTGAAATTGCATTTGCAGGACGTTCAAATGTGGGTAAATCTTCAGCAATTAATAAGATTTTCAACCGAAAATCGCTTGCAAGGGTTAGCTGTGTCCCTGGAAAAACTGCGACAATTAACTTTTACAAGGCAGATTACATCAATTTTGTTGACTTACCTGGTTATGGTTATGCAAAGGTTGCAAAATCCGAGATGCAACGTTGGTCTGAGCTGATAGAGGGTTATTTTAATCAAGATAGAAACTTGCAACTTGTAATACAGCTTGTTGATATGCGACATAAACCATCAAAGCTTGACTTGCAGATGATAGGATTCTTAATAGAACGAGAAATTCCTTTCATTATAGTAATGACGAAAAGTGATAAGCTAAACAAAACTCAAACTGCACAAAGAATGGGAAGTATACGCTCTGAAATTCCGTACGGTGACGAAATTACAATCATACCATTTTCAAGTGAAACCGGTGAGGGTGTAGAAGAAGTCAAGGAAATCATTACCCAAGTTGCAGTAGAAGCTACGAATGCTGACCTAATGCAAGAAGATGATGAAGAAGGCGAAAATCTAGTTGATGGAGATGAGGATATAGATAATGTACATTAGTGATAATTTGACTACCAATGAAAAAGGACACCTTGCAGTTGCAGGGATGGATACTGTTGATTTGGCTAAAAAATACGGAACACCTGTATATCTAATGGATGAGGAACTCATCCGCAAAAATTGTGATATGTACAAGTCCTCCATTGAGAAATATTATAATGGAAAAGGTCTTGTTTGCTACGCAAGCAAAGCTTTCTCCTGTAAGCAAATCTATCGTATTACAAAAGAACAAGGTATTGGCATTGACGTTGTGTCGATGGGAGAGCTATATACTGCTATGAGCGTTGATTTTGACCCAGCTAAGATGTGTTATCACGGTAACAACAAAACCAAAGCAGAGCTTGCATATGCACTTGAGTGTGGTGTTGGACGNNATTCTTTTTATGAGCTTGATATGCTAGATGAATTGGCAAAAGAAATGGGCAAAAATGCAGGTATCTTGCTAAGACTTTCACCTGGAATTGATGCACACACCCATGATTTTGTTCAAACAGGACAAATTGACTCGAAATTTGGTTTTGCAATTGAGTTTTCTCATGCAATGGAAGCTGTGGAGATTGCTATCCAAAAGAAAAATCTTACGCTATTAGGAATACACTGCCATATAGGTAGTCAGATTTTTGATTTAGAGCCATTTGAACACGCTGCAAAGGTTATGCTTCAATTTATTGCTGATATTAAGACTAAAACAGGTTATGAAATTGCTGAATTAAACCTCGGCGGTGGGTTTGGCATCAAATATACAAATGGGGACGATCCTGTTCAGTATGATAAGTATATGGAGAGCGTTTCAGTTGTCCTTAAAAACATTTGTGATGAGCTTGATGTTAAATTGCCATTTATCATCATTGAACCTGGGCGTTCTATTGTAGGTTCTGCTGGTGTTACACTTTATAAGGTTGGCAATATAAAGGAAATTCCTAATATTCGCACCTATGTTTCAGTGGACGGTGGTATGACTGACAATATCAGATATGCACTTTATGGTGCAGAGTATGATTTTGTAGTAGCAAATAAAGCCAATGAAGAAAAAACTCAAAAAGTAACCATAGCTGGCAGATGTTGCGAAAGTGGAGATTTGCTTGCCAAGGACGTAATGATACAAAAATGTGAGGTAGGTGACATTTTAGCCACCCTTGCAACCGGTGCATACAATTATTCAATGTCATCAAATTATAATAGAACGATGAAACCACCAGTAGTAATGCTTTATAAAGGTGAGTCGTATATCGCTGTAAAAAGAGAAGAC
The DNA here is from genome assembly GCA_002295325.1 of Ruminococcaceae bacterium UBA866. Lineage (GTDB taxonomy): Bacteria > Bacillota > Clostridia > Oscillospirales > Ruminococcaceae > Paludihabitans. The sequence continues at coordinate 68,560 of DBGA01000076.1, forward strand.
TTGGAAGATGTTGTAAGGAATGACGTCTAAAATTTTGTCAAATATACAAAAAACTTTGAACAAATCAAAGTTTTTTGTAGAATTTGAAAAAGTGAAATAAAATGGTACAATCTTATTGACAAAGCCATAAATATGTTGTATTATATATAAGTCGCTGGAAACAGTAATAACGTTGTGGGAGCATAGCTCAGCTGGG
>DBGA01000076.1:69005-69304 GCA_002295325.1 Ruminococcaceae bacterium UBA866
CGAGCCTCGTCATTCGCTCCAAATAAAGAAGAACAAAAAAGAAATACTTCTTTTTTGTTCTTCTTTTTATAATTGTAATTAGTTGTATTTGTAATTGTGTCATATTTCTATTAAAGTTCATATATGGAAAGGTTGTTAAAATGGAGAGATTTTCGATGCTAGTCGCTGTACATCTTTTTTTAATAAAGGACAATAAAATTTTATTATTAAGAAGATTTAATACAGGGTATGGTGATGGCTGTTATAGTGTGCCTGCAGGTCATGTTGATGGCAATGAAACTGTTGTCAGTGCAATGATA
>DBGA01000047.1 GCA_002295325.1 Ruminococcaceae bacterium UBA866
ACAAATACAATTGGAGTTCTAAGGGGAGTTTTTTGAAATGCCTTTTGTTGTGTAGCGTTGGCTTGAAAACATTGTTGCACCTCCTTCGATTATACTTAGAAATAACGATACCCCAATGGTGTTGAGCCATTGGGGGTGGTATGTGTTTATTCAAAGTTATAATATATATTTGAAAGCTGATTTAATAGATTTGGCAAATTGCTTGTTTCGGTTGGCTACAAGATTTCCCCTTTTATAAAACCATTCCTAATGTAACCTACCATAATTAACTCCTATANNATATTTCAAAAGTAGATTTATGCAGTTAATTAAATACTCAATTAACTAAAACTAATAAAAGTTGAAACCTAGAAACCTGTATTAACCCTGAATGTTTTTTAGCCCCGATTACAGTTGATTTTTAGATAACTGTTTTTAAATTTATAAAATCTTATATTTACTTCTCTGAAAACTACCTTTAAAAAATAGTAATGCTTTATTAATTTATCCTGCAAAGTAACAGAGCTTCTTGATATGAATTAAATAAGTATATTAAAACATCACACATCTAAATACGAAAACTTGTTTTCAGTTGGTAGGTTTAACTTTCTGTATCCGCTTTTTGACTATACCCTACTTATTTACTTCTACGTTTTTTGTATTCAGTTGGGGAACAATGAATAATTTCCTTGAATTTTCGATTAAAACTTGACAGAGATGCAAAGCCTACTTCAAACGCTATGTCGCAAAAAGATTTTGAAGTAGTATTAATTAGTAATGTTGCAGTCTTAATTCTCAACTCATTTACATATTCTAGTGGTGACATATGAATTACGTTTGCAAATTCACGCCGTAAGCTTGTAAGACTCATATATGATTTTTCAGCTAGGGTGGCTATATCAATCTGCTTATCAAAATTTTCAGAGATATATTCTAATGCAGGTGCAAGTTTAAATATATGTGAAACATTAGTCCGAGGTAAGATATTACCATGTTTTGACTTAACAAGTTCTCTATCCATTTGAATAAGTAATGACCACATGAGTGATTTTACTTGTGATTTATAATTATCCTTTTTTTCTTTAATTTCGGACAAAATTTCCTTTACAATGCTTATTATTATCTGACTGTTTGTAATATTATTATAGTTAGCAATGTTTTGAATGATTGGAGTAACTATGAGTAACTCTTTTAAAGGAAGTTCTCGCAATAACATGTCTATATCAATATATATAAAACACCATTCGCTACCAGTCTCTGTGCTCTGAGCTTTGTGCAGTTGATTTTCAAAAATAATAGTCACATCTCCTTTATAAAATGACATTACTTTTTCATCGACAACAAATACTCCTGAACCCACTTCACACAGTCCAATTTCCAAAAAGTTGTGGACGTGCACATTTGATATATTTCCAGTTTTTGGTTTATAAGTAAATACATGTATCGGAAACTCGTTATCTAAAGGATAGTCCTCAATTTTAATTGTATATCTACCTTTTGGTTGATTTTGCACAGTTTACACCTATTTTCAACGAGAAGTTTGTTATTTTCTATATTATACTGTATATAAGCTAGCAAGTCAAGTTAGCAATCGTTAAAAGTGAAGGGCTGATTTTATGAAAAAACTATCAGATTAATGGCCGCTACATTATCATTGGTTATGTGCATTATGGCTTTCACAGCATGTGGCGTAAAGCCGCCAGATGCTGTAACTTCCGACGGTACTAATACAGAGGCGAAAGCAAAAAAAGGACCTACGGCTGGCCCAATGCTCTTTTCCTTATTTTCTGCATTTTCAGAATGGAATGGCATATCTGCACCAATATTTACAGGGGCTATTGTTCCAAGCTTTCTAGGTGGTGGTGCATTTTCAATATTTTTGCTAAAACAATTCTTCTCTACAATTCCGAAGGAAGTTTGTGAGGCAGCTAAGATTGATGGATGCTCATGGTTTAGAATATTTTTACAGATATTGCTCCTAATGCAAAACCAGCAATGTTGGTTGTCGCAATTCTTTCATTTGTTGGCAGTTGGAATGACTTTTTTGGTCCGATGATATTCTTAACCAATCCAAAAAAATATACACTTGCAATTGGTTTGCAATCATTTCAAACTCAGTATAGCTCTGCTATGGATACAGCACCCTTAATGGCAGTTTCGTTATTATCGGTTCTTCTGATTATAATTCTTTTTGTGGCTGCTCAAAAATACTTTGTACAAGGCATTGTTAATACTGGAATTAAATAAAAATTATTATTAAAGGAGTATACTTTATATGTTAGAAAAACAAAAGTGGATGAATTATTCGTTAGAACTTTCACTTGAGTGGAAACAAGCACGTGATGAGGGAAAAGACGTTGATGATTTAAAAGAAATTTGTGAGTTTATTTCAAAAAAGGCTGAAACTGAAGACTGCAAAAAACTTGCTATTGAAATCTCAAACAAACTAATTAATGCGCCGGTTAAGGAGGATTTTGCTTTTACTGAACCTTCTACATTAGATGAAATTAAAAGCGCAAAGCCAAAGAGAAGACACAAGTTCAAATTTGAAGTAGATGATACTACATTAAAAAGCAAATTATCCGGTGCGTGGATTGGCCGTATTAGTGGCTGTTTATTAGGGAAACCTGTTGAATGTATGAAAACAGACCTGTTATATCCACTGTTAAAACAAACTGACAACTACCCGATGAAAAAGTATATAATGAAAAAAGATTTTCATTCTTCTGTAGATGATCTTTTAAAAGATTGGCATAACCATTTCTGGGCTGATACACTAAGTGGAGTTGCACCAGTGGATGACGATACAAACTATACTGTTTTCACAATGAAACTTATAGAAGAATATGGACGTGATTTTCGTCCTAATGATGTGTTAGAAGCATGGCTATCTTGGATGCCTATGTTTGCAACATGTACTGCTGAACGAGTAGCTTACAGAAACGCTGCTATGGGACTATATGCACCAGAAACAGCAACATATCAGAATCCATATCGTGAGTGGATTGGCGCTCAAATTCGTGGCGATTTTTATGGATACTTAAATCCTGCTAATCCTGAAATGGCAGCTGAAATGGCTTGGAGGGACGCTAGTATATCTCACGTGAAAAATGGAATTTATGGTGAAATGTTTGTAGCGTCATTGATTTCTGCTGCTTGTGTATGCGATGATATGATGGTAATTATAGAAGCTGGATTAGACGAAATACCTGAAAAATGCCGTTTGCGACATGATGTCGATCTTGTGTTAAAATGGTATATTAACGGTGTATCAGCTATAGAAGCAATCAACAAGATACACGAACTTTATGATGAGAATGACGGGCATGATTGGTGCCATACTAATTCTAATGCGATGATAGTCGTAATGTCGTTATTGTATGGCGAAAAAGACTTTGGTAAATCTATATGCCTTGCGGTTCAAGCAGCATTTGATACAGATTGCAATGGTGCTACTGTAGGTTCAATCATTGGAATTATGCTAGGTGAAAATAATATACCATCTTATTGGTACGAATGTTATGATTTAAAACTATCAACAAGTATTGATGGGTATAATAGAGTGTCCATAACAGAACTTGCAGAGAAAACTCTTCAGCTAATCAAGGTATAGTATTTTTGATATGAGAAGAAGATTTATAATGCTTGAAGAACAATTTTGTATGGACTATTCAAAAGAATTAGAAATTGAATGGAGACAAGCACGAGATGAGGGCAAAGACGTTGCTGATTTAAATTATATTTGTGAGCTTATTTCAACAAAAAGCTTTAACTAAAGATTGTAAAAATTTAGAAATTGAAACTTTAAAAAAGCTAGCTAGCCCACCAGTTATGAATGGATATCCATTCTATGAGCCGTCAGGATTTACTGAAATAATTAATGCTAAACCACAAAAAGACATAAATTCAAGTTTAATTTAACCGACGATGAAATGAAAGATAAACTAGCTGGAGCTTGGATTGGACGTATTAGTGGTTGCTTACTTGGAAAACCTGTTGAGTACGTTAAAAGCACAATGCTAAACCCATTATTNNATTATTAAAAGGTACTAGTAATTATCCAATGCACAAATATATTACTGCCAATGTTTTTGATGATAAAATCAAAAGTGTTTTAACAGATTGGAAAAGTCGCTGTTGGGCGGATACACTTAATGGAATTGCACCTGTTGACGACGACACAAATTATACTGTCTTTACTATGAAGTTGATAGAAGAATATGGTCTAAATTTTTGCCTAATGATGTATTTGAGGCATGGTTATCTTGGATACCGATATTTTCAACATGCACAGCTGATAGAGTAGCATATAAAAATGCTGCAATGGGTATGCTTGCTCTTGAAACCGCATCGTATTTTAATCCCTATAGAAAATGGATAGGGGCACAAATCGGAGGTGATTTCTTTGGCTATATAAACCCTGCTAATCCCGAGAAAGCTGCTGAAATGGCAGGGAGAGATGCCAGTGTCTCTCATGTGAAGAATGGAATTTACGGTGAAATGCTTGTAGCTGCTATGATTTCTGCTGCTTGTGTTTGCGATAACGTTAAAATGATTATCGAGGATTAATTGGATGAAATTCCTGAGAAATGTCGTTTAAGACATAATATAGAATTAGTGCTAACATGGTATAATGATGGAATATCTGAAGAGGGTGCCATTGTGGAAATCCATGAAATGTGGGATGAAGATGATACGCATGATTGGTGTCATACTAATAATAACGCAATGATTGTTGTTTTAGCATTGTTGTATGGTGAAAAAGATTTTGGTAAATCCATCTGCCTTGCATTACAATCTGCATTTGACACAGATTGTAATGGTGAAATTGTAGGTTTGATTATTGGAATTATGCTTGGTGGAAATAATATACCATCTTATTGGTACGAATGTTATGAGCAAAAGCTTTCAACCACCATTGAAGGGTATAATGAAGTTAGCATAAATGAGTTAGTTGAAAAAATGTTTACTTTATTTAAATCATAAATACATATAAGGAGTTATCTCATATGAAAGTATTGAATTTGGGGTCTATAAATATTGACTATATCTACAAGTTAAATCATTTTGTGGCTCCTGGTGAAACAATTTCCGCAAATTCACTGGAAATTAATCCTGGAGGAAAGGGATTAAATCAGTCAGTTGCAATGGCAAATGCAGGATTGAATGTATATCATGCGGGTCTGGTTGGGGTAAATGATAGTGAGTTCTTAATAAACACACTTCAAAAATATAATGTCAACACTGATTTAATTTCTAAAATACCATCTCAAACCGGTCATGCAATCATTCAGGTTACACAATCAGGTGAAAACTCAATAATTCTTTTTAAAGGTGCCAATCATGAAGTTGATAAAAATTACATAGATAATGTCCTTTCACAATTTAATGCAGGGGATTACTGCGTATTACAAAATGAGATTTCAAACATAGGCTATATTATCCAACAGGCACATAGCAAAGGAATTAAAATTGTTTTAAATCCATCTCCATGTAACAACTCTATAATGTCGTGTGAGTTAAAGAATATTGATATATTTATTTTAAATGAAGTTGAAGGACGGCAAATAACCGGTAAAACTGATAGTTTAGAAATTCTTAATGAATTACATTCTCGTTATCCACACGCTAAAATTGTGCTTACACTAGGTGCAAAAGGTTCCATTTACAAAGATAGTAGCTGTGAAGTTTCTTGTGGCATCTACAAAGCTGACATTTTAGACACAACTGCAGCAGGCGATACTTTTACTGGTTATTTTTTATATGGATTGTTTAGCAATATGCCCATCAAAGATGTCTTGGAAATGGCTTCTCGTGCAGCTGCTATCGCTGTGAGCCGGCAAGGTGCTGCAAAATCAATACCATTACGCAGTGAGCTTGAGCCAATAAATTCTTAATATATATAATTTTATATATGATGTTACTATACAGGAGAAAAGGCATGTTAGTTTAACGTATTTACACCACATACAACTCCAACAAACAAAACAAATACCCTACTCAAAAGAGTAGGATATTTGTTTACATATTTTTTTATAATAATTATTATACTCCAATGCAATTAAAAAGCACAACTACTAAATAGTAGACTGTGCAATAAATTGTGCAGCTAGATTAGCTCTTTCAATAAAAATATCAAAGATATATTTAAAACCACAGTCGGTATTGCTTATAAAATCAAATGTAACTTTGAAAGTAACTGTTATCGTATATTTGTAAACATCTACTCGCTCTACATAAACCATTATTTTAGTCATCGTTGAATACTTCCTTTTCTTATTTTACTTATTGTGTCTACTTTTATTTGCTAACATCATTAAAGCAAACAATTTCTTTTATATACAAATTAAAGATAATATGTTTGTTTCATTGTGAAAAAATAAATTTTTAAACAATAATTTTATAAAAAACATAATACTATATAATATTTAGTATAAAATCATTGTATTTTGGACAATACGCAAATTAATATGGATGATTTGTTTATATAATGAATTTATTCAATTGAAAAATGTCGTGAAAGGATAGATGTAGAAACCGATATCATTGTTGTTGGGAGGAGAAAATAAATGAAATTTTGTAAGAGAATAATCGGAGCATTTATTGCTACTACAATGTTTTGTACAGTTCTTGCAGGTTGTAACCAAACACAGGCACCAGTTGCAAATACCGAATCCAATAAAACTCAAAGCCAAGAATCATTTAATGTAGGTCTAAAGGAATTAAATTTATATCTTGCAGGTTTTTAAAATCAAGATCCGCATATCTGGAGTTGGGGTACACACGTCGACAGGATGGGCATATTTGAAGGATTAACTACATTAAATCCTGATTTAAGTGTAAAGTTAGCAAATACTGAAAAACTCGAACATAATGAAGATTACACGGTTTGGATTGCAACGTTAAAAAAAGACTTAAAATGGTCAGATGAAATACCTATCATTGCAAATGATTATTATTGGTCTATGGAGCGTGTCATTGAGCCGACAAAATTGGCTGGAAAACCAAGTGCATATAATACGCAACCACCAATTGTAAATGCTTTGGAGTGTCAAAAGTGTGAGAAACCTTTCTCTGAGGTAGGAATCAAAGTAATTAACGATTATACTTTAGAGTTTAATCTATTTAAAACAAAAACAGATTTTGATGCTACACTTGCAGAAAGTTAGGCGCTACCGGTTCCTAGGCATATTATTGAGGCAAAAGGCGACGAATTTCAATGTCACAAATATTGTCGTCAACGGTCCATATGTTCCGACTGAAAGAAAAGAAGATGTACAATGAATTTTTGAACCAAACAAAAGCTATTACGGCGACACAAGTTTTGATAAAATCACTATATATGCAGGAACTCAAAATCAATTATTAGCTTATAAAAATGGCGATATTAGTTTTGCAGATATTAAAGTGGCTAATATTGNNTCTTTGAAAGTGGTGTTGTTTCATTCTTAGGCCCACTATATAGTTCAAATGATATCTTGCAAAAAAATCAAAAAGTGCGTCAAGCAACCTCATTGTCACTAGACAGAGAAACAATTTCAACTCAGGTTAATAAAAATACAACTTTACCTGCTTACTCACTTGTTTCTCCTGAATTTGCATACTGGGGTAATGAGGTTGGTTTAGGTGGATATAGTGTTGAGAAATCAAAAGCATTAATGGCGGAAGCTGGTTTTCCAGAAATGACGTTGCTTGTTCCTGGTAATCCAAACGCAGACGTTCTAGCAATCGCTGACATGATTACAAAAGGCACAGGTATCAAACTTAAAATTCAGAATAAGGAATGGGCATCTTATGTAAAAAATCGTGACATGTATCATGATAATGATGGCATTTTTGGATTTTATTATGATGGTTGGGGAACCTCTGTCCCTGGTCCTGCTGGNNTGCTGGATACTTTGCTAACTTCAAATTCGATATTCGTGAAGGTACTATGAACGCTATTGGATTAAAAAAATTCGCTGAGGCAAATGGCGTTATGTCTGTAAAAGAGGCAGCGAAAGAAACCAGTCCAGATTCATTATCACAAGAATATAATACTAAACTTCAAGCGGCATTAAAATTCTCCGATCCAGTAGCAATTGATGCAGCTTATAAAGACCTGGAAACGATTCGCCAACAAAGTTCTGCTTTTATTCCTGTCGTATGGAATAATGGTTGTAAGTTAATCAACCCAGAACTGACTGGATATGTTGGTTTGCATTTAATAGAGAGAACTTAGGACAAATGTTTTTTTCGTCTGTAATAGAGTAGGTCATAAAGGATAAGTCTAACAATGTTTCTTGAATAATATTAAAATTTGAGCCGTCTCTTATCATTAAAAAATTATCAAGAGAGAATTCGCAACAAATAATACTTAATTCTTTATCTAAACAAGTAGAATGAACCATGAAGGGTGGTAAAATAAAAGCTTCACCACGCAGTAATTTGTAGGCTTTCCGCGAAACCCAATGTGTACAAACGCCTTTTGTAACAAAATATATTTGTTAGGTCGTCCATACGATATCACCTTTCTTACTAATTTAAGTTTTTGATAATAGCTATAAAATATAAATATTACTTTATAAAAGTGTTCGCAGTAGGGTATTTTAAGTGGCGTGAAATTGGAAATGTATAGAATCGATAGTCGTTACAAAAGATGAATTCCTAATTTTATTAGTATAACATACAAATTGCATAGGTACAATGATGTGAATCGATGAAGACTACCTGTAAAAGGTTTAGTCATAGCAGTTTTCAAACAAATTAATACCAATTAGAGTAAATGGTGTGTTGATATGTGCAACGAGGATATTTGAAAAATAGGAGGAAATCACAATGAAACATAGAAAAATAATTTCAGTATTACTTGCAATATTACTAACCATTACAGTATTTAGTAATATGTCTGCTGTTAGTGCTTTAACACCAACACCGGTTAACCTTGCACTTAATAAAATAGGGGTTTCTTATGTGATTGGTGGAGGGGGTTTAGGTTTTGAACACAAGGAACTGTTCATTCAGATGGTTCTTTACGTAAAATACTATATCTTGCTAGTGTAAAAATTGTCGAACATTAGACTGCAAGATGTCGAAATTGGGATATGGTTTTAAACCAGTTGAATATTATGTTTGAGAACTGAAACGTTGGTTAATTTGCCTCATAAATAGAATTTCCCAACATATCCGTAAGAATTCACACTGCGGTATGCATACTTACGAATATGTTGGGAAAACGGTTAATATGGTCAAATCCACTACAATAGCTATTTTCCTTGCCTGAATTAAAATCCTATTTACACAAAATTTTCTATGTTACCTCGGCTTTAGCAGCTGCCGAACCACCAGCTTTAGCTGGTGGTAGTTCATGGAAGACATGGACACATTATCTATAACCGTATAAGAGTGCCAACACCACGCCATAACGGTAAGGTTGAACGTCAGCATAGAACAGACGAGAAACGATTTTATAAAAAGATAATGCAAACAGCTAGAGAAACACAATAAAAGTCAAATAATATACCTAAGATATGCTTTAAATTTCGCACACCAAATGATGTTTTGACAGATTATTTATCCGCCATGTAGACTGCATTATGTTTTTTGGAGCAACTGTCACCTATCATTGTGTTTTGTACACTAAAGAGCGTGCATTTATTTTTAATAGCTTGATATATTGTATGGATTATAGTAATATGGTTGTGAAATTTCATATAAATTGGTTTGGAGGGTGAGAAAGATTTGTATAAGATCATACTAGTTGACGATGAGCCATGGTCTATCATTGGAATGCAAAAGATATTTTTGTGGCAAGAGAATGGATTTGAGGTAGTTGGCACTGCTAATGATGCGTATATGGCAATCAGTTTGATTAAAGAACTACGCCCTGATGTAGTGTTTACTGATATTCGAATGCCAGAAATGAGCGGACTTGAGTTGATTGAACAGGTTAAGTCGTATGGCATTAATTGTGAATTTATTGTTATTAGCGGGTTTGCTGAGTTTCAATATGCACAGCAGGCGCTACGATTGAGTGTATTAGATTATATCATTAAACCAATTTCATTTAAAAGTGCAGATTTGCTTTTAAAACGCTTACAGGTACACTTAGATAAGAAGTACAAAGATGATGACTATCTTTCTATGGAGCAGCTATCTACTATACCAGGTGTTGTCAAGGAAGTGTGCAGTAAACGTGGTATTGACTTAGTGCCACAGCAACTTAGAGTAACAGCTGTTTGGGGAGAAAGTTTTGAGCCGTCAACTATATCGATAGGTAATGAGGTGCTCTGTCTGAGGGTTGGTTGTAAATATGGAATCCCAGTTTATATGTTGTTGCATAATTCATCTCTATCATTTTCACAGGTCGTTACAGGGATTAGTATCTGTGATGATTTTGAAGATGTGCCAAAGGCAATTAAGACAGCTGTTTTTTCTCTTTATACAGCTCTATTTATTGGATATTCTAATTATTGTTGTGATATCAATGGAAAAGGACGCCATAATAATCGTCTGGAGTTTTGGATTAATCATTTGGCAAAAGTAGTAATGAGTGGAGATAGAACACTATTACTCACATTTTTAAAGGAACTCCCTGATATTTTTGTAAATGAAAATTTTGACCTTCGTGATGTAATACAAATTATTAATCATGCTATTTTACTTACAGGCGACAAGAAAGCAGAGATTTTTTTGGATATAGACTCTATTACAGATGAATTTATAAACTTTCAAATGGCATGTGATTTTCTCTATAATATGTTTTATGATGATAATGAGGATGAAGGTTCTGTCAATGAGAGTTTCTTAAAACTTCGTGGCCATGTTAATGAGCATTTCACTGATTCACTTTCGTTGAGCGAGCTTGCCTCACGTTATTTTCTTAATTTTAGCTATGCGAGTAGCTTGTTTAAAAAGACTACAGGTAAAACCTTTTCACAATATTTAACCGAGTTACGGATGAATCATGCTCGTCAACTTCTAAGTAACCCTGATCTTAATATTTCAGAAATTGGTGAGCTTTGTGGTTATGAGGATAGCTACTATTTTAACAAGGTGTTTAAAAAACATCACGGTGTTCCTCCTTCTGCCTATCGTTCACTGCCTAAAATGCAAAATGAACTTGATGCAAAGGAGGACTGTTGGTGAAAAATATATATCACCAGTGGCTTGGATTTCGCAATATAAAGTTAAAAAAACTTGTGATACTTCTTGTTGTAGTTGAGATTGTAGTGGTAGTTGGTATTCTTTCTGTTACATATACACAACAGTTTTGGGCGGCAAATAAAGCAGGGGTGCAGATGACTCAAAATGCAGCAATACAAATCAATACTCGACTTCAATATACTTATGAGGAGGTTCAAAATACTGCCAAACAGATTGCATATAGCGCATTTGTTTCTAAATTCTTAACTGCCGATAATTCTATTGAACGACGGGAACTTTATGATGCTGTTCAGAGTTTACTCACCTATACAGAAACAATTAATTCAAATATCCAGCAAATTGTGTTAATGGACAATAACGGGAGTATGATTAGTTCAAATGGGTTTACCTATGATTCAGGTCATGATATATTTCGTATGATTGATGTTGAAAAACTTTGTTCCCCACAGTTTCTTTCAGAATATACGGATGGTACCATTCGACATGCTCAAAGGCTAAATCGCCAGATGTATAGTTATTCAATTCCTATTTTTTCTGTACTTGCTGGTACATCATTAGAAAAGATTGGGTCATGCACATTTACCTTACGTGCTGATAAGCTTGTAGAGGCGTTTGAATCCACTGAATTATCCAGTGGGGTTACGCTAGTGCTTAAGGATTCTATGGGAACGATAATCTACTCTAATGTGTCAGAAGGAATATCTGCTTCTGACTTTGCCTACGATGGTAAATCTATAAAGTTAGATGATACGAAATATCTAATCCAATCATTACAATTTCACCCATTTAATTGGGAGATTGTAAGTTTGATACCTCGTGGAAAACTGAGTGAATCAATGAGAACAATTTTGGTGTTTTGGGCGTTGGCGTGTGCTATTGCTGTGCTATTTATCACTATTATTGGTGCTGCTATTATTCGCAGTATTACAAAACCAGTTGCTAAAATAGCAAGTTTTATCTCACGAAGTCAGTGGGAAAATGATTCAGGAAGACTAAAGTTAGATTATACTAATGAAATTGGACTTCTTGCAGGAAATATCAATCATATGTTAGACACGATTCTCATTGCAAATAATGAGATTATTGCATCAAATGTTACTCTTTATGAAACACAGCTGAGCCAAAAGCAGTCTGAGCTTTCAGCGCTGCGAAGTCAAATTAATCCACATTTCTTATATAACACACTAGATTGCATACGGTCTATCTCACTTACTCATGATATACCATCAATTGCTGGGATTGCTGAGAGTATGTCTCATATTTTCAGATATAGTATTAAAGGAAAAGATATGGTTTTTGTATCAGAGGAGCTTGAGTGTGTCGAGGCGTATATGGGAATTATGCAAACTCGTTTTCCAGATAAAATTACGTTTGAAAAGGATATAGATTTAGAGGTGCTAGAACTTACCATACCCAAAATGATTTTACAGCCTATTATTGAAAATGCTGTTTANNATCATGGCTTAGAAGCAAAACGAGGAAAGGGCATATTGCAGCTTCGAGCAAAGTTGATAGAAGAATCAGTATTATGTTTTGAGGTAACAGATGATGGGATAGGCATGGATACCAAAGAAGTAGAGCAGTTAAATTATGAATTGGATTATGTGTCAGATGGTTTTTCATTAGATACAGAGCATCGTAGCATTGGGCTTAGAAATATTATAGGAAGAATACGATTGATTTATGGCAAACGGTGTGGAATGAAAGTTTCAAGTGAAAAGTTTGTCAGTACTACGGTACAGCTCTATATGGAAATTTTGCCTCGAAAGCGCGATAATCAAAAATAATTACTAATTTTAATCACAATAACTAAAATTATTTCATTTTTCTTTTCTCATTTGGTGTGTATACTATAAGTAAAGAGAAGAGGAGGTGTTGAGATAATGAAAAATATAAAATCAAGCTGGTATAATCAAACAGTTTGCAAGTTAGTGGAATATCGCTTTATCTTGCTGTTAATTTTGCCAGGCTTGATTTTTTTTGCAATTTTTTCCTATGTGCCAATGTACGGTGCACAACTTGCATTCAAAGAATACATTGTTTCAGAGGGAATTTGGGGAAGCCCTTTTGTAGGATGGCAAAACTTTAAGTATGCAATGTCAGATCAACAATTTTGGCTTTCTTGCCGCAACACGTTGATTATAAGTTTTTCTCGTTTATTATTTGTTTTTCCAATCCCCATTGTTCTTTCTTTGTTGCTAAATGAGTTGACGAATGGACCATTTAAAAGGGTACTCCAAACAGTATTTACCTTTCCCCATTTTCTGTCATGGGTAGTTGTTGGCGGCATCATGGTTAATATGCTGAATTCTAACGGAGCAGTCAATAATCTGATTGCTGTACTTGGCGGTGAGCGTCAGCAGTTTTTAGCTTCTGCTGAAGGTTTTCGACCAATACTATATCTCACAGATGCCTGGAAAGAATCTGGTTGGTCTTGCATCATATACCTAGCTGCAATCACGGGTATAAGCCCTGAATATTATGAAGCTGCTACTGTTGATGGTGCAAACCGGTTTCACAAGATTTGGTATATCACTTTGCCATCAATTGCTTCAACGATTGTAGTACTTCTAATCCTAAGTATAGGAAATATCATGAATGGCGGTTTTGATCAGATTTTTAACCTCTATAATCCAGCAGTTTATGAAACAGGCGATATCATTGATACCTACATCTATCGTACTACTTTTCAAACGGGTGGAGATCTTGGAATCAGCACAGCGGTTGGTTTGTTTAAATCGGTAATTAACCTTGTTCTTTTAACACTTACAAATTCGGCTTCCAAACGCTTTACTGGTAATGGATTGTATTAATTTAAAAAGAGAAGATGTATACATTTAAAATTGATGTAGGAGAGGAGATTGCTAAATAAATGAAAACAAAGCAGCATAAAGTTAGAAAAGTTTCTCTGGTGGATGTAACGATTATAGCTGTAATGGTGATGTTGTTACTTATTATACTGTATCCATTTTATAATAGCGTTATGATTTCGTTAGTATCACAAAAAGAGTATTTAATGTCTGATTTTTTGGTTTATCCCAAAAATATAACGTTTGATGCATATAAATATGTATTTACATCAGTTTCGCTTTTAGATGGTTTAAAGGTAACATTTCTAGTTGTCATTTTCGGCACAATCTACTGTATGTTTCTTACTACGGCGTTGGCTTATGGTTTGACTAAACCGTTTCCAGGGCATAAAGTAGTTATGCAGTTAATTATTTTTACAATGTATTTTTCAGGCGGGTTAATTCCTTCATATTTATTAATCAGTCGTTTAGGTATGATTGATAATCTGGCTGTTTTGATTGTTCCAGCTGGTATAAGTGTATTTTATATGATTGTAATAAAAAACTTTTTTCAAAACCTTCCGATTGAGTTGGAAGAAGCTGCAAAGATCGATGGAGCAAATGAAATTGTTATTTTTTTAAAGATTATCTTACCACTTTCTTTGCCAGTGCTTGCGACATTTGGTTTGTTTTATGCAGTTGATCATTGGAATAGTTGGTTTTCGGGTATGATGTACATTAAGTCAGCAGATAAACGACCACTTCAGCTTGTCCTTAAATCGATTCTTGCAACAATTGATGCAGTTCGTAATCCTGCTGCTGCACAGAGTGGACTCAAAGCAAAGGTTTTTGGTGACGGTGTTAAAATGGCTTCAGTAATGATTACCATGTTGCCAGTAATGGCAATCTACCCGTTTTTGCAAAAATATTTTATGAAAGGCATCCTTTTAGGGGCAATTAAATCATAGAATAAATTTTTATTGAGAAAAGGAGAAAGACTATGAAACGTATTTGGGCAACTATTTTGGCACTTTGTATGGTAACTTCCACGCTCATTGGATGTAGTAACACATCTAAAATTGATGTGTCATCTACAAATCCAGTGAATTCCAACGCAGGCAATAACAATGAGGAAAACCCTTACGCAGAAAAAGTTATAATTACAGCGGCTGGTCCTAATTTTGACGGTATTGATCCTGAAACCAATGAATTTTGGAAAGCAATTTGCGAACGGTTTAATATCCAAATTGATCTCATAGAGCTTACATACGATGGCTGGAATGAGAAAATCAGAACATGGATTAGTTCAAGCGATATGCCTGACGTAGTACAATGGGACTTTTTATATTCTGATTATATCAATTTTGCAAAGAGCGGGGTTCTTCGCCCAGTACCAGACCTTGCAAAATATCCTAATATGCAAAAGATAAAAGACTCAATGGATGTTTGTAAAGCAATTGAGATCGATGGTGAGATGTGGGCATGGCCAAGAAAGCTTATTGTTAATCCATATAATAATGTTGACCAGCATCAGTACCTCTATCGAAAAGACTGGGCTGAATCTGTTGGTATGGGAGAAATAGCCGAAAAAGGGATTATTACAATGGAGGAGTTTGAAAGCTTATTGAAAGCTTTCAAGGATAAGGATCCTGGTAAACTAGGTGGAAAAAATATACCTATGGACTCTAGTTTTGCATTCCCATTGCTGTCCGGCATGAATTTTTATAGCCCTGAATATAACAATTATGTTTTGAAGGATGGTAAGTATGTTTGGGGAGCTGCTCTTCCTGAGACCTTAGAGGGTCTAAAATACATGAAGAAGATTTATGATTCAGGTTATATGTATAAAGACTTCTATTCAAGCAAGGGCTATGATGCAAAAACAAGATTTCTTTCAGGTATGGTAGGTGTTTATGCTGACCCTCCAAATCTTGGTCACTATACAGAATATCGTACAGAATTTACAAAAGCAAACCCTGATCTTGACGCATACAAGGTATTAGGTTCATTTGTTGTAGCAGGTCCAGACGGCAAAGTAAATACAAATCAGATTTCTGAATATTGGTCTGCTTCACTTTACAGCAAGAAGATGTCTGACGAAGCACTTGACCGTGTTATGGCAATGGCAGACTGGTTGGCTGGTGAAGAAGGATCCAAATGGGCATTTTACGGCATTGAGGGCAAGGATTGGGAACAAAATGGAGATAAAGTAGAAATTAAATGGGATGAAGATGAGAATGGTGTATATAAGGCTTTAGACTATGGCAATGCAATTTGGATTCGTCAGTTTGCATTAGCAGGCGGCGACCAAGACTTTGCAAATCCTAGTGTTCCAAAACAAGATGTCGATGATTGGAAGAAGTTTGCAGAAGATAAGGGCAGTATTGCAAATATTATCCCAATAAATTATGAACTTCAATTCTTAAATACTCCTCAAAAGAGTAAGTTTGGGGCCTACCCACAAGAAATTGCAGATCAAATTGTTAAGTTAGTTGTTTCTTCTAAGGATATAGAGGCAGATTGGAATACATGGATCAAGGGTATGATGCCAAAGGTTAATTCAATTTTAGACGAAATTAATGGCGAATTAGTAAAATAAAGAGTTCGTATGAAGGTGGCAGGAGTTTGTGCTTCTGCCACCTTCATTGAAGGATAATGGAGAGTGATTAAATGGCTGGATATCAGAAATTAAGTGTTCTTNNGAGCTAGATCAGCTGTTAGAAGAAGGGCGTGTATTAGACAAAGAGACTGCACTTCGTGCAATCGATGAGTGTAAAGATAATACGAATAAGTTAATGGAAATATACAGGGAGTTTCAAAATTTTCCTATAAGCGAAGATTATCCCTATCAAGAGCCTACAGACTATGAGGAAATTATATCTTGTACAAAGGCACAAGAGAAAATAGTTGAACTATCAGATGAGCAGTTATATGATAAGTTGTATGGGGCATGGCTTGGACGCTGCATTGGATGTGCTGTAGGGCAGCCCGTAGAAGGATTGACACGAAGTGAGATTCGCAGATGGTGTGATGGGGCAGATGCATATCCGCTTAATGGATATATTCCAACAAATTCTCGTGTAGAAAGTGATACGGTTAAGCTTGTTAATGATGCTTGTACAACACAAAAGTTACACGGAATGCCGAGCGACGACGACATACGTTTTACAATACTAGGGCTAGACTTATTGAAGAAAAAAGGTGCTGATTTTGACACGTGGGATGTTGGTACTCATTGGCTTGAGCGACTACCACTTCGTTTTGTCTGCACAGCAGAAACGCAAAGCTATTTAAACTTTGCTAATATTGATGTAAATGGACCTTGGAAAGTTCGCCCAGACAATGCTACGGAACTTGCGCGAGGCTGTGCTTCTTATTTGAATCCATATAGGGAATGGATTGGTGCACAAATTCGCATTGATGCTTTTGGGTATGTGGCAGCGGGCAACCCAGCACTTGCTGCAAAGCTTGCTTATCAAGATGCATCTCTTTCACATGTGAAAAACGGAGTTTATGGGGCAATGTTTTTTTCAGCTTTAATCGCAGCTGCATTTACTGCAAGTGATATATATGAGGCAACGCTTTGCGCACTTTCTTATATTCCACAAAAAAGCCGATTTTATGAAGCTGCTAAGGAAGCAATTGAAATCGGTCTTACTGCAACTTCTGATGAAAATCTTTTGGATAGAGTGTTGGAAATTTGCCCAAACTATAATTGGGTACATACAATTAATAATGCGGCCATTTGTATTGCAACTTTAATATACACCAAGGGAGAGCTTAGTCGTGCAGTACCCCTTACTGTAATGGCGGGATTAGATACTGATTGTAATGGAGCTACTGTAGGGTCGATTGCTGGCGCATTTCAATCCGCGACAAACATTCCAAAGTATTTGACCGATCCTCTATGCGATATTGTTTATTCGGAAATTCCGGAATATCATCCAATAAAAATTTCCACGCTTGCACAACAGACGTTGGAGGTTGGAAAAATCATCAAAAACACATAACGATAATTATATGAAATTTACTGAAAAAGACATTCAAACTGAGGGTTTCCTTAGGTTGAATGTCTTTTGTTCTTTGATTGAGAAGACATATAAACATTTTGTGTATTCCACAATTTTTCATTCAATGCTATTTAATTTATTGACTCTATAACAAACGTTGACATATAGCAATATTGCTTTGCAAAAAAGAGCATATTGAGATAAAAACCTGTAAAGATGAGTTTAAGGGCAATACAAGAAGAGAAAAACATCAATGTATTATTACGGATCCAGTAGACAAGCGTATTCTTGACATTCTTCCAATACGTTATGCGTATGATTTAACTTCATATTTTAAAAAATTCAATAGAACAAATACTACACATTTTATTAGTGATATGTAGGGCACTTATTCAAATTTAGCTAATACATTTTTAAATAATGTTACCTATGTTATTGATAAATACCATTATGTTAGGCAGGTTTTCTGGGGATTTGAGGCTATACGAATGGGGGAACAAAAGAAGTTTAATGCTGATAGAGGAAAGTATTTTAAACGGTCTAAATCATTAGTAAATAAACGTTTTGAATTCTTATCAGATGAACAAAAGCAAGAGGTTAATATCATGCTATACATAAGTAAACGAATATTAAGGCCTATTCACTTAAAGAGCATTAGTTAGCTCGTATTGCTTTATCAAATTGGGTAATGTCTGCAGAGGCAAGTGGATGAATTAGATTTATAACTTGTGGCAACACTATGGTTCACTGGTCTAAAGGTATTCTAAACTCCTTTGATTGATCCTTATACTAACGGTTTTACTGAAGGATGTAATAATAAAGTTAAGGTTCTTAAACTCAATGCTTACGATTATCAAAAATTTAGCCGCTTTGTCAAAATTTAAATTTTTTTTGAGACAGCTTGCTACATATCTGTTATAACATCGTGGCTTGTGGTTTCATATATATTTAAATATATATTTGCCGGAGGAGATGAGAATATTTTACAGAGTGAGTTAAGTGAACTCAATGACAACTTCGCTACCCTGCGTATATTTTCACAGGAATTGCAGGTGAGGAGTAGGTGGATTGAAATGGCTAAATGTGCGTGAAATGGGATAGGATGAAATAATGGGTTATGTTCTAAAAATGTTGTTCCTATAAATTTACACACCACCCAAATCAAGAACGTTAATAACTAACCTAATGACAATTATCATGTTTAATCACATATGTACTACCACATTTAGGGCATTTTACTTTTACTACTGCCATGCTCATCAGCTACACTTTTTAGTATATTATATCATAAAAAAACTTTTTAGAAAATAACCTATTGGCTCGTCTCATGTAAAACATTGGAATTAATCTGTGATTTCCTATACTCCTTTGGAAATACTCCATACTTCTTTTTAAACAGCTTTGAAAAGTGTGGTAAATCATGAAACCCATGAGATACTGCTATTTGAGTAATACTGATGTTGAAGTTAGACATCATTTGGAGTGCTTTTTCTAGCCTTAAACTCTGAAGATAACCGGATATAGAACAATTAAAATTTGATTTGAATAGACGAAAAAGATAAGAACGTTCAACCCTAGTATTTTTTGCAATATCGCTTACAGTAATTGGATATGCATAGTTATCCTCCATATATTGTACAGCTTTATTAATATATTCTTCTGATGGTTTATGTAAGGATATTTTTTTTTGTGTCAGACTTGAAAAAAAGAGATATAGATATCCAACCATAGCGTATTCTCTTGACTCATAATCCTTTGAAGAAAAGTAAAGTTGATTAAGAATTTTTTCTATTGCATCATCCTTGTTATAAGTAAATATTAGTTTATCCGCTCCAAGATTAATATTTGAAACAAGTTTTAATGCCTCTGTTCCCTGAAAACCGACCCAGTAATACTCCCACGGATCATCGTTATCTGCCTTGTAAAAAGTTGATTTATTAGGGGGAATGAGAAATCCTTGGTTTCTTTCAAGTTTATATTCTTGTGTTCCACAGCAATAAGTCCCCTTTCCTTTTACAATATAATGTAACACATAATGATCTCTGACAAAGGGACCAAAGGAGTGATTCGCCTCACTTTTTTGCCAACCACATTGTGTAACTGATAATGCGCGACTTGGCCTTTTATCTGTATCATAAAATTCTGATATGTAGCCCAAACAAATTCCACCTTTATGCTTAATTTAAATCAATTGTAGCATATGTATTCTTTAAAAACAACATGGGTACAACTTAATACACTAAAGTGATATCCCTATTTTGCCTATATAGTGATACAATACAGTTATGATTAAATTAAAGTTGGAGGCCGTATTATGATGAATAAACCAGTTAGAGTCGCAATTGTAGGTTTAGGTGGCCGTGGAAAAAACACTTATGCTAAATGTTCAAAGATNNAGAAAAAATTCAGATTGTTGCCGTTGCTGATATTGTTAGGGAAAAGGTAGATGAGGTTGCTAAGGAATATAACATTCCAGAACATATGTGTTTTAATAGTGCAGAAGAACTGTTGGAACAGGAAAAACTTGCGGATGTAGTGTTTATCTGCACGATGGATCGTCAGCATTATAGTCATGCAATTCCTGCACTAAAAAAGGGATATCATCTTTTATTGGAAAAACCTATTTCACCAGATTTACAGGAATGTGCTGAGATTGCAAGAGTTGCAAAACAATGTAATAAGCATGTTGTTGTATGTCATGTATTACGATACGCACCTTTTTATAAGGAGATTAAGCGTATTCTCGATGCAGGCACAATCGGTGAAGTGGTTTCTATACAGGCAATAGAAAATGTTGCATACTATCATCAATCCCACAGCTTTGTTAGAGGTAATTGGGCAAAAGCTGATGAGTCAAGCCCTATGATTTTGCAAAAATGCTGTCATGACATGGATATTTTGCTATGGCTTGCAAATAACAAAAGTAAATATGTGTCATCATTTGGAAGTTTAACGCTCTTTAAACCTGAAAGAGCACCAGAAGGTGCAAGTAAACGATGTATGGATGGATGTAAGGTAAAGGAATCTTGTGTCTATGATGCTGAAAAGATATATATTACAGACAAAGTAACAGGCGTAGCCCAAGGAAACACAAGCTGGCCATGCGACACAATTGTTTTAAATCCTACTATAGAAAATATGACCAAAGCAATTACCGAAGGGCCATACGGTGTTTGTGTTTATCACGCTGGAAATGACGTTGTTGACCATCAAGTTGTAAATATCGAACTTGAAAATGGTGCAACAATCAATTTTACAATGTGTGCTTTTACAAGCAAAGGTCACCGTAACATTAAAATTATGGGTACCAAAGGTGATATTGAAGCTAGCATGGAAACAAACCTAATTGATATCGGTGTATTCGGAAAGGATCACGAAATAATTGATGTCACTAAGCTTGCAACAGACTTTAGTGGTCATGCAGGTGGGGACAAACTTCTTGTAGAAGATTTGATGGATTTAATTATAAATGACGTTGCACCTGGATCAGGGCTTACTTCTATTGATCGTTCTGTTGAAAGTTATTTTGTTGCACTTGCATCTGAACTTTCAAGG
>DBGA01000013.1 GCA_002295325.1 Ruminococcaceae bacterium UBA866
CCCGAACTTGCAGCGTCCTGCAAAAAATCGCTGGAACGCAGAGGAGATGAAGGAACAGGATGGAGCCTTGCTTGGAAAGCAAACTTATGGGCACGCTTGGGTGATGGTGCGCATGCTTATTGTCTTATCTTAAGAATGCTACGTCTAACCGAGTCAAGAGGTATCAATATGCACGGAGGAGGGGGTGTTTATCCCAATTTATTCTGTGCTCACCCACCCTTTCAAATTGACGGAAACTTTGGTATTACTTCCGCGATTGCTGAATTATTCGTGCAAAGTCAAGGCGATGTCATTGAGATTCTTCCCGCGCTTCCTCCACAGTTGCCAAACGGTTGTTGCCGTGGTCTTCGTGCACGCGGAGGCATTGAGGTTTCAGTTTCATGGAATGAAGGAGTTCTCACAGAATGTACACTAAAGGCAACAACAGATACAACTATCCATATCCGATATCATAATTTGAATAAAGATATTTCCTTGTAATCAGGTCAGACCATACTTCTCAATGATATGTTGGAAGTGAGTAAGGAGGAAATAGCGAATGATAAAAGTAGATAAAAATTTAAATTGCAATTGGAAATTTGAATATGGAGACGTTGGGCAAGCGACTACTACAGACTTTGATGATTCTGAATGGTACGATGTTGGTCTACCTCACTCATTTGGAATCCCGTATTTTATGGAAAATGATTTTTATGGTTACACAAGATACCATAAAATACTCATCACATTTCTCTATAAATAAGTAATTCAAACTTATTAGACAAACGAACCAACATGCAAGTAATCGATGTCCATATCTTAATAATATTCACTTCACCATCTAATACTTACCTGTTCTAGTACTAATAAGGGTTAACTGTATCCTATTCAATCAAGCCATATTTAATTTTTATTCTGTCTAGTTTTTCAAGCATTGATTGTGAGGCAATCCACAAAAAGAAAACTGTTGCAAAAGCATGTATCATGTTAAAAGGAATTCCCTGCAAATATGCAAGTGCAAACATTTCATAAGTTGGATTTGATTGAAACATCAGTACAGATGCGGGATCCATAATACCTCCAAAGATAAAAAAGGTTGCAAGTCCACCGAAAATTGTTAATGGCAACTTACTGCGACGTAACAAGCCCTTTTGAAATAAAACACCAGCCAAAAATCCGATGATGCCAAAGGCAAACATCTGCCAAGGTGTCCAAGGACCTTGTCCAAAGAACATATTGGACACAAAGCCAGTCATTGCACCCACAAGGAAACCTGTCNNCTACGGGTTTAAATTGGGGTAACATAAAAAAAGCACTTCGCCCTGCTACCCCTATGGCACAGAGCACTGAAATGATAATCAGCTCTCTGGCTTGTGGCTTTCTACCCTCAAAAATCATCACAAAAGGAATCATTGTTTCTAAGATGACCAACAAGGATATGAAATAATACTTTCGATCATTTAAGTAATATACACCAATAAATATAGTCAATGGAATTAAAATCAAGATCATTACCATAGCAGCTAATGTTCGCTTAGATAACTTTCTTTTTTTTACTGAAATTTGAACAGGGATACTACTTGTTTTTATTTTTCCAAGTATAGACTGAAAAAACACCCCGGCACTTCCTGCTAAAAATAATAGGATTAGCGCATACTGAAAAAAGTTAACATTCCCATTGGTAAATGCATGGTTTATTTCTCCACCTGAAAGAGTGAGGGTTTTTAAATACGTCAAACTCAAAACTATCGTAACGAAGAAGACCAAAGCAGATATAATTGCCGGGAAAATACGTTTCTTGTTGGACTTTTGGGCTTGTATATTTTGTTCATTACTTCTTTTATCTGCGTTTCCAATAACATACTCCTCTTTTAAGTTTTCATTTTCCTCAATAATACCTCCACAAGCTGCTATTACATCCTCAGCAGTTACTGCATTAGGCAACAGATGTCGTGCCATACGATTAGCCGCAGTAGTATAAAAGCTGTTGCAACAAAAAAATTCGTTTGGTGTTGCCTCAGAAACAATTTCTCCATTAAAAAACATTGCACAGCGGTGAGCATACTTAGCACAAAATTCAATGTCGTGGCTGACCATAACAATTGTCACGCCACTTTTAAGCAAGTGATTTAGTATTCCTGCAAAAGTTTGCTTAAATTCTGCATCTAAGCCTTTAGTAGGTTCATCTATTAAAAGTATTCTTGGATTTAAAAGCAAGATTTTTGCTAATGCAGCACGTTGTTGTTCACCACCCGACAAATCATAAGGATGGCGAGAGAGCAAATGAGTTAACTCACATAATGCTTCAACACGCTGTACTTGCGCTGTTTGATCTACCTTAGAAACCTTTTTCCCTCGAAACATTTCATATAAATCTAGTTCTACGGTTTTCTTGACAAAGAGGGCTTGTGGATTTTGTGGCAAGGCAGCTAGCAATCCCTCAAACTTTTCGATATCGGGTATCTCCGAAAGGGAGCGTCCCTCCAGTTTCACTGTGCCACGATAGGGAGTATTTAATCCTGCTATTAAAGATAATGTTGTTGTTTTTCCTGTTCCATTTCCACCTAAGATAGTCAAAAACTCTCCTTTGCGTACTTTTAAGTTCAAATGTTTTATCACGTCTGGAAGGTTTTTTTCATAACGAAACCAAATTTCCTCTAACTCGATGACAACCTCATCATTTTGGAGATAGGATGGAGGTTTTGGAACAAATCCTAACGTGGATTGAACTGATAATTCACTAAGCCATGTTCGTCCTTCTCTCACAGTAACAGGGCAGGTTAATTTGTTGTTCACTCCAGCATATATCCGCATAGGTGCAGGCATTGCAAGAAACATTTTATGGTGCTCTTTCCTTAATTTCTGTCCCACTTCAAAAGGAGCTCCATCTGCAATCACAGACCCGTTGTCGATTACAATGACTCTGTCGGACAGCGGTAAAACTTCCTCAAGACGATGCTCCGTCATAATAATCGTAACGCCAAGCTCACGGTTTATACGTCCTACAGTTGCCAAAAAGTCAGTAGCCGCAATTGGATCGAGCTGGCTTGTAGGTTCGTCAAGAATCAGCACTGTGGGTTGCATTACCATAATCGCCGCTAAATTCAAAAGCTGTTTTTGGCCACCCGAAAGCTCGTTTACATTTTTATAAAACCAAGTTTGTATTCCAAAAAAGGCTGCCATCTCAGCAACTCTCATCCGAATCGTAGGGGTATCATAGCCTAAACTTTCAAGCCCAAATGCAAGTTCATGCCAGACCTTATCGGTTACAATTTGATTATCAGGACTTTGCAACACAAATCCAATTTTTTGACTTTGAAAACGTTGGTCAAGTGAAGAAAGCGGGTTTCCCTCAAAAAGGATTTCTCCGTTTAGAACTCCGTGTGGTGCTAATACCGTTTTTAGTTGACGTAACAATGTGGTTTTGCCACATCCGGAAGAACCACATAGTGTGATGAACTGTCCCTGTTCAATTGTGATACAAATATCCTTGAGTGCTTCTATGGATTGCTCAGGATAGCAAAAACTTAAATTTTTGATTGCGTAGCTTTCCATCTGCGCTCATCCTCCCTATTAATTATAGTGGGTACAAGGCAAAGCAATAAGTATGCTAAAAATAGGAGAATGGTGATTATATTAAGTTTTTTTCCCTTCATAGTAGGGAAATATCTGAATTTTAAATACCCAAACATTGCACCTAAAATAATAATCAATCCTAATAAAGCAATAGCTACTAAGGCTTTTTTATCGCGTCTATCAAAGCTATAGATTGAAAAAGCAGTTCTGCCTTTTAATCCATACCCTCTACTTTTCATACTATCTGCTGTATCTATTGCATTTTCTAGAGACCAGGTTACCATAATGGAAATTATCGTGACACCTTGCCTTGCTCTTGCAACTATTCCTCCGTTGGAAACGTCACGTCCGACACACTTTTGTGCATTGGTAACCACCTTTATTTGTGATTTAAACTTTGGTACAAACCGTAAAATCATTGATAAAATTAATGACATTGCAGGAATGATTCTTCCAAATAGATACACAAACTTATCTGAGGACATAATTTCGTTATAGCAAGAAAACCAACAAAGCACAGATGCCATCATTGCAGAAGCCGCCACACCATACGCGATAGACTCCAATGTTAATGGATTGCCACTTTGCAAGTAAGTTAAAATTGTGCCTCCTTCGTGGTTGAATGCTGGATTTACAAGTGCTGTTATCAAAAGCATTGGTAGCAAAACCAAAAAATTAAATTTGATCGCTTTACGACCTTTTAGACTGATAGAGTAAGCAAATGAGGAGAACAGCGAGATTCCAAGACATACAGGGTGCATAAAAATCATTGAAAAAACTAAAACAAGAGTAAAATATAAAAAACTTACTACTGGATGATAACTATAAAAAGCGTCTTTCATGCTCTTAACCACCTATCGCAGAGAATCCGCCCACATCTATTCCTAAATCACAGGTATATACCCACTCAATGATATCATCTTGATTTAATTGATATCGACTACATCCATAATTAGGAAACCAGTCATTTACTTTATACATCCATCCCGAAAGCTCTCCACAATCAAATTCATATAGGTTGTTTATTCCCTCAATATAAGCAGAGTTAAACATAGGTGTATTTGAAAATTCCATGTGAATTTTTGCCTTTTTCATTTCCCGTTGTAACACGTTAAAAACGGATTCTCCTTCATAAAAACTCACCTTTTTAGAAGCAAAAATAACACCATCTTTAGGTACAAGCTCAACCTTTTCGCGATCCAGCCACTTCAGATTATTTAAAATGGTGTAACATCGAACAGACAGCGTACAGGTGCGTATAGTATCGGTAATTAACGCATCTTGCGCTTCTATGGGAATTGGTTTACCCTCAGGCACAGGGTCTGTGAGAAATTTATCCTTTCCCGTTGCGGCATCAATTTTCATACCTTTGGATTGAGAGTAAGAAGCATCTCCCTTTTCAACCCCCAATGAAGCATCGGAACCTGCAAGTTTTTTTGCTAAGTTTATTTTTTCTTGAGCTGATAATGGGATTTCGGTGTCACTTACGCTATCGTTGCTCTCATTTAATATCTCAGTTTTATCAGTTATATTTAAAGAATTTTTCACAGAAGGTGCGGGATTCCAACCACGTAACCCTGGTGCATTACCCCCCCACCAAAATACTACAGCCAATACAATTAGGATTGCCGTGGTAGTAATTACTTTTCCTTTTGTCAATTTCATATTGCTACCTCTTTAAATCAAATTTGCAAGTCCCAACATATTAAATACTACTTGAGCCACTTCACAACGTTTCATCGGCTCGGTTGGCTTGATATCAAGTTCAGTTATACTTAATATTTCATTGCTATAACAAAAGGCCAATGCTTTACGTGAGGATTCCTCAGTATTAACATAATCACCGAATTGTGCTAATATATCACGTATTTGTCCCGCATCTAGCTTTGTTTCAATTCCGCAAAGTTCAGAAGCACGCATAATAATTTTAGCTGCCTCTTGACGAGTAATTTCACTTTCTGAAATAAAGTTTTGATAACTTATATCATCAATAAGCTTATGTTTAAGAGCCATATCTAAATAATTAGAATACATACTACAATCATCTGAATAAAAACTCTCCTCATTTGATATAATTCCAAGACTTCTAACAAGGGTGATGATGAACTCTGCTTTGGTTACATTTTCATTAGGGGCAAAGTCTCCACTTTGTGTCCCGCTTATTATTTCACGTGCCGCCAATGTTTCAATTGCAGTCATATTGGCAT
Source organism: Ruminococcaceae bacterium UBA866 (assembly GCA_002295325.1). Classification (GTDB taxonomy): domain Bacteria; phylum Bacillota; class Clostridia; order Oscillospirales; family Ruminococcaceae; genus Paludihabitans. The sequence continues at coordinate 5,763 of DBGA01000013.1, forward strand.
GTGCGTTTACACCTGAAATGTCTGGGAATGTTTTACCTTGTATTGTAATTGGTTTTGGATTAATTATCTTATTTTTACTGACTAATCCTTCGCCTGATTTTGGTGCATTTGGGTCTGGTGGCGCAACCTTCAATGGGTCGGTAATTCGATAAAGGGACGACTTCCCTTCTAGCGCTCTTTTTGTAGAAATCAATCCATAAAAGCCTTGCTCAGAAGCCATTTGGTTAGAACCTGTGCCTTGTAGAACATGCAGAAATCCGTTTCCTTTTAGATGATATGTCATAAGCGCATCTAAAATAGTCTTACCGTTTTTTACAAACCTAGGGTCATCAATCGATACGCCGAGCTCATTTAATGCACATAGCACCTGTACACAAGATTCAGAATTTTCGCTACCCCAGCTGTTATATCCACCATTTAATTTTTGCATTTTCGACATACAAGCAAGTGCTTCCTCTGTCACCTTTTTCACCGCAGGTTTATCTTGATATTTAGCCAATGCTTGAAGAGCCATACCGGTAATGTCTGGGTCGGATGTGCTATCTTTCGTTTCCTTTGATGTTCCTCCAGTAAGTGAAAATCCTCCATCACTCAGTTGACATTCTAAAATGCGATTAATATACATGTCTCGTGTAGCTTGAACTGTGGCATTAGGATTTTTAGGTATTGGATAGTTGCCTGAATCAAGAGAAATCAATGCCCAAATCGGACCATTTAAGCCCTGCTTAATTGTTTTTTTATAATCACCTAATGGTGTCAATAAATTATATCCTGCAACATTTGAAGGGTCACGCCCAATCGACGTTAATGTAAAAATAAGACGGGAGTACTCGGTATATTTTACTTTATGTAGTTCTCCTTTGCACTCTGCAACATACTTTTCAACCGTTGCATAGTAATCCTGATAATATTTATCAGGCACAGTATATCCACTACGGGCAAGCCCAAACACAGCCCATTCTCCACCAACAGAACCAACCTGTGGTTTTTTCACTACCCTATGCATATACTTTGCAGTATCTAAAATTGCACTATCCAATACAGTCATATTTACAGAAGTAACTTTTGCTTTCTTTGGAGCTGAGCTTGCTATTGATGATGCCTGTGAAACAGTAGAAGATACCATCTCAGAAGCTACAGTCTCGCTTCCATTGGTAGGTTGGCTTGAAGATTCACCTGATATCTCACTGGAGCTTTCAGGCTCTGAAATAATATGTGATGATGTTTGTATCATAGCCTCATCTGTAGGCTTATTATTAACAATTATTAGTATAACAATTATTGCCATAACAATAAATGCAAGTGCGCTTATAAAAAATACTTTTGACTTTAGCAACTTGTTAAGCAAGTTTTTCATAATTTACCCCATCTTCATTTTACTATTGTTCTCGTTTGTACTTTTTGTATTGCCCCCATCCACCCAATCCTAATATGCCTAACAGTGTGATACCTAAAAGAATTGCAATTAAAGGATTGGTGTAAACTGCTTTTTTGATAATTTCAAAAACAGTTTGAGTTTTTTCCTCTGATTCAGATATCAGTTTGTCATCGGAGTTCCCTCCACCATCCTCAGGGGAAACATCTACATTACCTACTGCATCTGCATTTTTTTCTAAAGGAGCAATCACAGTGACATCGCCAGTTATGTTATCGGTAATTCCAACTGGTTTTTTAGAAATAGTAGTATCCCCCGTTCCATTTCCTCCTTGAACACCCGCTTTATCATTTCCTTCACCTAAACCAATTCCGTCACCGTCACCATTACCATTACCGGTTCCTATTCCATTACCGCTTCCACTACTTATAGGTATATTTTTGAGCACAATAACCGCTGTAACTAAACTTTCACCCTCAATGGATTTAAAACTTCTACTGCCTAAAATGTCACTTGTCTTTTCATCTTGAACAAGAGTGAGACTTTCCAATACATATTTCGTGATATATCCAGGTGTTTTATCGCCAGTATAGGTATCGGGTGTTACTGTTACGAAAATAGTCTTACCTGATGTCACAAATACTGTCTTTTCGTCTTTACTATTTGTTGTTGGGTTTAAACTTAACTTAATAGTGCCATTTCCTTCTTGTTTTGCCTCTGCTTTGTAATAGTGTGGCGAGCCAAAAACGGTCTTGCCATTATTAATTGTCCAAACCTTTTGTGTATTTGTAGTATCAAGCAATGCTGCAACCTCACCGTTCTCAAATGCTTGGGTGGATTTTACAATCGCATTTTTATTTGGGTCAGTGGCTGCCTCTGTATAATAGCAAGCTGTCAATTTATCGCCTAAATCTATTGGACTTATTGCTGCACCATTACCACTTGCAGTTATTCTTCCTGTTGAGTAGCAACTTTGCAGCGCTCCAACTACATCTCCTACAATTCCACCTGAATTGCCTGATGTTGCATTTATATTGCCGGTTGAGTAACAATTTTTAATATCAGCGGTTTTATTAGAACCGCTACCAAAAATACCACCAACTCTGCCTTTCCCGCTAATATCACCTTTGTTTATGCAGTGTTGAATTGTAAGCTCATCTGAATATCCCACAATTCCGCCAACATCATAGCCAATTGACTTAACCGTAGCAAAATTTGCACAATTTTCTACTACGCCTGCATTTTGTCCAACAACTCCTCCAATTCCAACCCCAACAAAGCTTGCAAAGCCTCCTTGTATTATTACTCCCGATTCGACAACACAACCTGTTGTCATATTAGTTCCCATTCCATTGGTACTCGCCACACAACCTATTATTCCAGCAGACATTCCTGAAGTAGAAGTAATGCTTGACCCACTTTTGAGTGTACAGTTTTTTATCGTGGTAAATCTACCCATACCAGCTATACCGCCTGTGTATTGCCCTGCTGTTACCGAGATTTCAACATCACAATTTTCAATTGTTCCGATATTACCTCCTGTAATTCCTCCGTAAGCCATTCCGTTTGAAGTTGCATTATCTGTAATGTTAATAGAGCAACCGATAATTGTTCCAAAATTGTAACCGCAAATTCCTCCGAAATTTTGACGCTTAGTATTGTCTAAGGTACCATTAACATTTAAGTTTTTAACTATGCCATCTAAACCTATGCAACCAAACAATGGATAAGTCGCATCAGATTTAAGCGTAATTGTATTTCCACCACCGTCGAAGGTTCCCTCAAAAGTTAATGAACCATCCTCTGGCGTAGGATTTTTAAACTGTGCAGGAGTAGACTTTCCAACGTGGTATCCAATAGCCTTCCATGCATCACCCGAATTTAAATTGATGTCGCTATTTAACTTAATATAACAACCTTTGTAGGTAATTCCCGAGTTTACTTTTTGAGCTAGGGACTTTAAAGCTTCGGGAGTATTTATTAAAGCTGGCTTTTCAGCGGTTCCGATTGCAAAACCATCATTTGAAATCCAATGGGCATATAATGTCATATCCTTTGTTACCTCACGGTCAAAATCCCAAAGGTCGCCACCAGCTTTTTTTGTATACCACCCCTCAAATTCATAGGCGATACTTGCATCCTTACTGCTCCATATTGGTTGTTCAGGTTCAATTACCATAGGATTAGCCGATGTAATGATCTGCCAATCAGGTGTAGTGCTACCCTCACTATCCTCGTTGCGATTTAGGTTAAAGTTAACCCTGAATTCACCAAGTAAACGCCAATGTGCTTTCAGTGTAATATCACCTGTTACCGCATTATTAAAATCATAAAATGTATCGCCTAGATACCAGCCATCAAATTGGAAACCCATTTTGGTAGGATTTGTTGGCTTTGTTGCACGATTTCCAACCTTTATTGTTTGGTTAGAAACAGAAGCACCTCCATCACCATTAAAATTTACAACATATTTAGCAGCTTGGTCTGTAGGAGTATTTATAAAGCTTGCAGACACTGTAACAGAATCCTCCGGCATATAAAATGTTGGTGTATCATTTATCCATTCAATATCCAGCTTATTATTTTCACTGTCAATAACAGAAATTGTAGAAAGAATTTTATTTGCATCTGGAGTAATTGTTAACGCCTGTCTACTTCCTGCCTTTACATATTTTGTATTGATATCAATGTCTAATGTCGTTCTTGCCTTACTATATTTAACATCGCTAACAACGCCGCCTGTTGATGAATTTACAATCACCTTATAAACTGGCAAATTTTCTTTATCGGCAAATATGGGATACCCATTTACCGTATCCTGACTCCACCTCATACTGCGAGGATTTCCGCTACCATTATCTAGTATGTATGAAAGCTCTCCATTTGCAAATTCATCGGATGTTTTAGGATAAACCTTATCTTTATCAGACGGATTTGACATAGATGTTGCAAGGTAATAGCAATTCTGGTTTTCATTCACAGCTTTACTTTCAAATGCACCTGTGATTGCTCCAACATTATTTAATGACATTGCTTCAATAATTCCATAATTAAAACAATTGTTTACCCCTACTGAAACAACCTCCATTCCACCAGTAACTTTAGCATAGTGACTTCCACTTATTCCACCTACACCTTTAGCTGAAGTGGAACTAGAAATAATTTTTCCTGTATTATAACAATTTGAAATGTGTGTTCCATTTTGTATGTAAGCAATAATTCCGCCAATATATGCTCCACTTGAGATAATCTCTCCACTATTGTAACAATATTGAATACTACTTCTTAAAGGTTTCGTTGTCTTACCTCCAAAAAGTCCTGCCGTGAGATCTTTCCCTGTTATTTTACCTGTATTAAAGCATCCTTCAATCTTAGCACCATCTATTGCACCATGCAAATATCCCGCAATACCACCCGTGTTATCTCCACCAGTAACGGCACCTGTATTAAAACAGTCGATAATTGCTTTTGTAGATGATTTGCTGTTTGCTCCACCGATTAATCCACCTGTATATTTTTCACCTGTAACGCTACCGGTGTTGTAACAAGCCTCAAGTGAACCGTTATCTCCAAGTTTTCCAACAATACCACCTATGTAATTTTTTCCTTTTACAGCAGCGTTTGATACACAGTTTATGATTTGTGTATTTTCATCTGCAAAACCTATAATAGCACCGACATTGTCTGTACCCGTAATAGTTCCGTTAATTTTAAGTCCTGTAATAGTTGCCCCTTTTGTTACGCCAAAAAAGCCCTGATTTTCCCCAGAGCCCGTGAGGTTAAGTCCTTTTATTTCAGAATACTCTAATGTTTCAGTAGGGCCTTTCACAAACAGTGATTTTACAAAATGACTTATTTTTTCTAAGGCACTGATTTCTTGCTTAATTAAAACACCGGCAGTAAAGTGACCACTGAACGGTTTCTCTTCAGTACCTATTGGCGTCCAAACCTTTCCAGTCAAATCTACGCTTTGGGTTAACTCAAAATAGCACTCAGAATAACTGGTTCCGCTATTTACCTTTTGAGCAAGTTGATTTAAAACCCATATATTAGTGAGTGGATCTTTAGAATTAATTAGGAATGGCTTGTCAGCAGTGCCCGTCTTAAATAGGTCCACAACCTCCCACTGTGCATATAGCGTAAGTGTGGATGCGTTCTTATTGATATTTTCAAATACTGAAGTAATTGTGTGATTCTCAAAATCCCAGTATAAGTCTGTTACTTTAGGCTCTTTTTCTAGTGTCCAGCCTAAAAACTGATGCGTTTCAAGGGTAATTGGTAATTTTGTGTCAGGCGCACCGATGATATCAGCCCATGTTGGAGCAGTTACATTAGCAAGCTTATCTTTTGATATGGCTACAGCTTGGTCATTCGGATTGTTGATAGAAACCACATCATTTTGATTAAATTTTACTGTAATCTGCGTTATTGGTACCCATTTTGCATAAAGAGTCGTGTTGCTGGTTACAGGAGTTGCGAAGTTGTATGGTTTTGTGCACTCCATGTCGGTATACCAATTGTCGGAAAGCTTATAATAATACACCGTTTCATCGGAGGCTCTTGTAGGCTTAGCAACTGGTATTACTACCGTATATCCAACCTTTGTCAAAACTTCATATGTAGCCGTAGGTTCTCCACTCTCTGCGTTAAAAAGACCACCATTTGCATCAAAGGTAACCGTAAATTCATCACTACTCTTGCTGACAAATTCTGTTGTAATCGGTATTTCACCTAAGGTAACCGTAAATTCATCACTACTCTTGCTGACAAATTCTGTTGTAATCGGTATTTCACCTGATGAAGTACCGTCACCTGATGAAGTGCTTTCACTTGATGAAGTGCTTTCACTTGATAGGTCGCTTTCACTTGAGGGGGCGCCTTGAGTGGGATATTCTGTAACGCTAGGGATAGTAGATTCTATTGAAGTCGCATAGACTGGTATAACTTGTGCGAATAGCATTGTAAAACACAGAATAAAACTGATTATTCTTGAGACTCGTGCGCGAACTTTATTGGATTTCATTTTAAAGCACTTCCTTATTGATAATTTTTATATTAAGGGGAAATAACGTACATTTTGCCTGTTTTTGGATCCTCGTAAACGATACCCTTCTCATTATAATTTTGTGAAATTCCGCCGTTTTTGATTGCTTCCTCTGGGTTTTGCACCTCTACCAGCTCATCCTCATTGATGATATCAACTGTTTTATTTAAGTCAACATTCCAGTTAAGAATCAGAGCGACCATTAAACCACAGGCGAATACAAGCATTACATCAGTCAAATTTGCTATGCCATCCATTGGGTTGACTTCTTCCTTATGAAAACGTAAAGTCCTTCTTCCTCTTAAACCGCTACCTTTAAGCATCTTTTGCAACCTCCTCCAAGATACATTCCATTAATGTTTCCATTGAGATCATATAGCTTTCATACCATCGTTTGCGAATATTTGAAATTACGTAGCAAATTGCAGCACAAATGACACCTGCAATAGTAGTATCAAATGCAACTGCAAGAGAATTAGAAAGCGTAGCTGTATCCCCATTACCTAATGCCAAAACTCCCGGACCTAGTGGAATCAGGGTACCGAGCAATCCAAACATCGGCCCTAACTTTGCTACCATATCCGTTTTTGCAGTCACTCGTTCGTAACGCTCCTCCTCCGCAGCAAGTAGACGTTGCGCCAGTGCAGTCAGTGAAGCTTTTGGAATCCCTTTCGCTTCAATTAGTTTCACAATTGCCTCCTTTTGTCTTCGAAGCAACTTGCTCTCCTGTATCAAACTCAGTTTGTTATCTGCTCCATCTGTATGAATACATTTGAGCAGTTTTGGGATATCTGCTGTTAATTTTCTATGCTCAATAAAGAATTCTACAATTAAATTTCCAATCTGCCACACGGTAGCAATCATCAATAGTAGCAATACAATAAGACAAGGGGTCAATAACCATTGTCCTATCATATGCAATATATTACTCAATGAAAAATTCATTTCATACACTCCTAGTTTTCTTTTATTTTTGGCGCTTTCACAACCTATAGACTTTAAAAAGCAAGAGCTATAGGCTTTATGCGAAGTATATAATCACAATTAATTGCTGTTTTAATGGATTTGTCATACCCACATTAAATCTACAATAAGGTATACGATAACGTATTTTATTTTAATTTTTATTTACATAAGGTAACCTTGATTGTGAATTTATATGACGTTTACATATAATTCCCATACGCGTAAAACCGCCCATATGTACTTATTCACTTTGTTCTAGTAGCTTTTTACAACCCCTCAAATCCCTTTATAAATGTTTTTTATCCATTCTAGATCCCTCTCTCAATTCCCAATAAAATATTCGCTGAAAGCATTATCTGTAAAAAAACAGCTCCCTCACATTATGAAGGAGCTATAGACAAACCTATTAGCTTAATCCGTTCTAATGCGAAATGAAAGCACGAAACACTCAAAAATATACACGCATTGAACAATATTCAATTTTACGACAACAAAAAAACCGTATTAAGCTTCAACGAGCTTAATACGGCAGTAACAGCAATTTAGGCGCAACAAAAACACCATCCACACATTCTAGGGCTTACAACCTTAAAAAGTGTGGCAAAAGCTTGTACCTCCTGATCTCGAAGAGTTTTCATATAGTTTCCTATATCTGTACATTTTGCTATGCAAATATATTCTGACTTTAACATCATCGCACATTCTTATATTTAGAAACATAAGAACATAGTTTTTCGCCTTCCCAGAATTACTTCCAGTGACTAAGAGATACAAAAAATATCTCTAATGAAAAACCGCTAGTTATTACAGCAGCGTTCCTGTGTGGGATTCTCACCCAACTTCCTGTACGGAAAATCCATACAAAGTTTGCATAACTCTATTCAATTTGTCTTTAGTATATCGGATTATAATTAAAACGTCAAGGTTATTTAAAAATATCAAAAAAATTTCCTACATAAATCATTATTTTACCAAATCAATTACATTACGCCAATCTGCGTATTTTCTTCCCGCTTTCATTCAGTAAAGTACTGAATCTTTCTATTCGGGGTTATTAAATAAATAGGTTTCTCTATTTTGCTTTCTACAGATCTACTGAAAGCAAGACTACGCAAAAGGTTGTAACAAAGCATATTTGGGAACAATATATTAATGAAGCGCAACATTTTAGACATTCCCCCAAGGGAAAAGAAACTTACGGCTTGCGAAGTCAAACAATAAAACGTGTATTTGCTGATGCAAAGGAGAAACACGGCATGAGATGCACACAGCTTAGAGGCTTATCCAATGTAACAAATTGGTACATCTCAAATTTGCCTGCATGAATTTAAAAAAGCTGGCAATGTGGGTAACAAAAGACTCATATTTTAAATTAGTTTTCAACTTTTTAATCAAACAGTGAAAAAGCGGTATTGGGCAATAGGCTCAATACCGCTTTTAATGGCTCTGTTGTTTTACCAGTTACAGTTACTTTGCTTTTAGTCTTTGTCAAAACATACTCAGAACAATAATTAATTCAAATAAATACTTTTCCATGCTTAACTTTATGACCTTTTTTAATAAAATTAAGACTCTTAGCAGTTTCATTATAATAGTGCAAGAACAACTTATTTTCATCTGAATAGGTTTTACTTGCGTCAAGTGTAACATGATTTCTAAACGTTCTTCCTAATATTATTGACAAAAAACCTTTATTATCACTTTATATCTCACAAAGTGCGTCTAACATTAACGTTCTTGCAGATGAATAATCATCATAGGACAAACTAGAGATCTGTTCTAGCTTTAAAACTTCTGGTTTATAGTAGCTTGAAAAATCAGCTAGCCTTAAGACATTTTGAAATATTATATCGACTACATCTTGTTTTCCGGATTTCCTCAAAATCTCCAGCAACTCAAAATCTTCAATTCCTTTTTTAAACTGCTTATATCTTAGCGATAATAGTACATCACCGCCATTTGATGGATAAACAAAGTTTGTGTCTCCTGCTGGAAAATTTGCATATCGTATATCTTGGCGTGGATTTTCCGGCCATACTGTATAATTCCATCTTAAAAATCCATCAAACCCCATTAATGCAGTTAAAATTCCAATCAATCTGCTCTCAAGAAGATTACTTCTTATAAAGGTGTTTGGGTATTCTGGTCCGCAACAGGCATACCATAAAAACTTTTTATCTGGAAATTCTTGCTGATATTTCTTTAATTTTTCATATTCTATGCTTGCACATTGAATATAGGGTGCAAAATCATCAATAACATCCTTAAACTCCTCTATAAATTCTGCATGATTGATCGCAGTTTTAAAAACAAACGAAGGCGCCAATCCATGTAAAATATCGACACTTTTACGATACTTTTCAATATCAGTAGGTTCATCTGCTGAAACACGGACTTTTTCTATTTGATCTGTTTTTATAAAATACCCCTCAACTGCATGAATGTAATTTTCAATTTCTTTTACATCTCGCATATATCTATAGTTTCCACTTGCAGTATCATAATAACGAATTAACATATTTTCAGGATATTCTGCACAGATGTTTACTGTATCAAACGACGCCTGTGTCCACACATTCACTAAACCAAACAGCTCAATATCCCCATTAATTCCATAATTATTGCACAGGTCAATATAACGTTGCATAATACTAAAATCATATGAAAAGGTATTGTCGGCATTTTTAGTTACACATATAATAGAATATTCAAATAGATTAGAGGGCACACGATGATTTAAAAAGCAAGATTGCCCTCTCCAAGGAATCTCACTTGCAACAACGGTAATTGACTTTTGCCCTAAATTCGCCAAGCTAGCAATGTAGCGTTCCATAATTTCAAAGTGCCGTTCACTCCACAACTCAACCTCATGTTTTCTTGCAATATTGGAATTGTGTTGCCATAAATCAAGATAAAAAGTATAATCTTTAGGGCTAGGCATACAATACGGTTTGACATCAAGTGTAACGGTTGCAGTGCAAACAAGCTTTTCATCCTCATACATAGAGTTAGTGTATAGATTTACTTTTACATTATGCTTTCCCTCTTGTGCGTCTTGCGGTATAAAAAGTTCAACCCAAACTGCGACTGGAATATTCGCACTTTCTTCAATAACAGTTTGGGATAATAGAATATCGGCCTTTCGCATTCCATCATCATCTTCAACCATTCCCTCAATAAATTGCTTAGCTGTAAATGAGGAAATAATTTCCTGTCTCAGATTTAACAATGAACCTTTTTGTGAAAACCATGCTGTTTTTCCAACATTGATACAATAACGCTGGTCAGCTTGAAGAATAACTTGAAATGAAATGCTGCTATTTCGAGCGCATACCAAGGATGTTAGTGGTTTTAAATGTCTATCTTGGTTAAAGTCATAATTTAGCTTATATGCATCATCTATAATAATTGAGGAAATATTCATAAACTGCATCTCCTTTAACTTTAGATTACTAGGCAGATTGTAAAATGAAGTGTGTCACCCTTGAAGGACAAAAACAATAGCTAGTTTTTGTCCTTCGTTACTTCTAGACCCCGCAAAATCTTGAGTTTTAACTCGTCAATTCAAGTTTTTCTACATAAAGCAGTACACAAATTATTGTGAATATAACTTGCATAAAATTAGATAAATAAAGTTCTTTTTCCATAAAATAATAAATCCACTATATTTAAATTTTTAAGCCTACATGTTTTTATGAATCTATTTTTGGCTCTCAATAACAAAATAAATATAGTTAATGACTGTTGTATTCGCTATAAAATATTGCTTATAAGTAAAATTGCAGTACCACCTAAAATGATACCAATTGTTTGACGAAAATTCAGCTTTTCGTTGAACAATATGATAGAAAACACAGATGTTGTGATTAAAATTCCACCATTTGCTACAGGAAAAAGCACATTTGCATTCATTTTTCCTGCCAAAATCATTGTCAACCAATTACCTATACCGCCACATAGTGCAGTACAGAGTGTCAAAATAATTAACTTGCCAATACCACTTGAAAAAAGAGTGCGAAATGATTTGCTATGCGATTTTTTACCGCTATATAAGGTTGCAATCCACATAAAAACTGCTGCAATGCTGAATGAAACAGCGAAAAAGACAAGCGTATCCTCACCTGCCAATGCAATTGTGTGCAACTTTTGAAATATTCCAAGAATTCCGTTTGATACTGATGCAATGAGGGCAAATATGAGCCACTTCATATTAAAGCGTTTTTCTCCCTCTAAGGATGGGTTTATACTTCCAAAGTAGAATGAAAAAACCAACAAAACAACTCCCAAAAGTTGTAATAGACTAAACGGCTCGTTTAAAAAGACTCCTCCGAAAATAGTTGGAANNACCAAAAGCATTGTAAACGCCATTGAGCCATTTGAAAATGCCATTGCTGTGAATAGTATACATAAAGGATAGAACAGGCCAAATAGACAAGCAAGAAGAAGTGTTTGCCACGATATTTTAAGAATTGGCATGGCTAGCCCTAAAAAAAATAAGGCAATAAAACCACAAACTACTGAATTATATGCAAAGCCATTGCTCGCGGTCTTAAAATAGTGAATACTAAATATTTTAAAGCCTACGTTTTGAAACGCAAAGAGCACTATAAGCAAAATTAATAAAAGAATTTCCATCAAATCTGTTTCTCCCCTATAAGAGTTGTCTACCAAATCAAAATGCGACTTGGTAGACATAAAAATAGTATTTCTAGGATTTTAAATAACGATCATATTGCTCTTGATAGATTGCGATTAAATCGTCAAGCCCAAGTTCTTTCAATTCTGCAATATAGCTGTCCCATTTGTCAAGACTTGCTTCACCAATAATAAGTTTAGTAGACAATTCAGCACAATAAGTGTTTAAGTCAGAGGAAATTTTTTCGATTTGTGCAAGTTGTTCGTCTGTCGGAAGTGAATAATAACTGCTTACGTCAGCATAAACAAGATTTCCTTTCTCTCCGTCTGTGAGAGATTCTATTTGAAATTTGATTTTATAGTCAGGTAATCCACCCTCAGGAGTTAAAGTTGCATCCCAATTATTATTCCAATCCATACGTGGGAATGCACCGAATCCCCATAGCATATAACCTGTTGGGCTTTTTTCCTTAAATGAATCTTCCCAACTTTTCCCGATAATAAGGCTCTTATATTTGCCATCAACGACTTCATAATGTGTGCCTTCAATACCCCACTCGCTTAAAGTACGGAAATATTCAGAAGAAACAATATCAAGAACCTTGCCCATTCCTTCTTTATCTGTACAGTTCTTAGTAAAAGCATAGCGGCTCCAAGAAATTGAGTTTTGTGGTGCTCCCTGTATTTGCAATGGAGCGATACCCTCGACTGCTTTTAGTGGCTTTAATGGGAGAAAAGCTGCATCTGCAACACCTGTTGCAGGCTCTAACCATGTTTGAAGTGCGTAGGTATAGACTGAAGCCATTGCGTTTGCGGCATTTGCTTGGTCTTCTTTTGCTGTAGGGTCGAGTATTCCTTCTTTGTAAAGTCTGTTCATGTAATTGAAATACTCTTTAACACCAGGTTGATACCACGGTGAAACAACCTTTTTAGCATCAAAATCTAAACTTGCAGTAGTTGTATTTACAAGCCCGAACCACTGTGCGATTCCGTTTGCAAAGGTAGTGATACTACCTACCAAGACTTCGTCTTTAAGTTTATTGCCGTTTACATCCTTATCTCTGAACGCTTTCATTGCACTTAAATATTCTTCGGTTGTTGTTGTCTCTGCCATCTTTAATTTATCAAGCCAATCCTTACGGATAGCTATACCCTGGGTTGAAGCTGCCGATTTTCCATTAACGATACCAGATGCGACTGAAGAAAACCAGTAAACATTTCCATCAAATGCAGTGTTACTTTTTTGGGAGAATTCTCCTACTCCGCCTTTTCCATAGAACTCTTTTGCGGTACCGTCGCTGAAATTTTCAACGATATCGTTAATTGGTTGTATGATACCTTTTTTGCCTAAATTAAGGAGGCTGGATACATCTAAATCTCCCACTGAAACTATATCCGGCAAGTCATTTGCAGACGACATACGTGTCTTGATAATTACTTCATATTGGTCATGCGGTACAATCTCAAAGTCAAATTCCACGCCCATTTCCTTTGCGTGATTGTCAAATTCTGTCCATACAGGATATTCTGTTCTTTCGACCATTTTAAAGAACGTGTTGTTGTTTGTTTCTGATGCCAATATCTTAATTTTGTGCATCTTGCCTTTTGCGATCGTTCCGCTTGTATTATCTTTTGGTAAAGTGTTTTCTTTGCCCTCCCCAGGTTTAGAGGTACAGCTTGCAAGCATTGACATAGAAATTACCGCAGCCAGCAGTAACGTAGAAATTCGTGTTGTTGTCTTCTTCATAAAAGTTCCTCCTCGTTATTTATAATTGTTAATCATGCCTAAAATTAACCTTTTAGCGAGCCCAACATTACCCCCTTTACAAAGTGTTTTTGAAAGAACGGATATACAAAAATAACCGGCAATGTTGTGAAAATAATCATTGCATATTTGAGCTGGTTATTGGTGAGCTTTCTTTGGGCAGCGGCTGCNNCCAGCATTCTGTTCGACAAGTACACGCCTGAGATAAAGCTGCAATGGCTGAATTTTTTCATTAGGCAAAAAAACCATAGCATTAAACCAACTGTTCCATACCCCTACTACAGTGTAGATTGCGATTACCGCCAATATTGGTTTTGCCAGTGGCAGATAAAGCCTCAACATTATCTGATAGTTATTTGCTCCATCTATGGAAGCGGCTTCACGCATAGATTCGGGTATAGACTGGAAGTAGGTTTTAACCAAAATAATATTCCAAATACTAAAGCCCGCTGGAATAATTAGTGCTGAAAAATTGTTGTATAATCCAAGTTTAGTCATAAGCAAATAGGTAGGAATAAGCCCTCCGCCAAAAAACATAGGTATTACTAGAAATGTTGTAACCCATTTTCTTCCCGATAAATGTGGTGAAGTAAGTGGATATGCAGCCATCACACAGGTCATCAGCATCAAAATTGTGGTAAANNATAATTTGATATGCCTCAATATTAAATCCCTTGGGATAAAAATAAACGCTCATAGCGGCAGTTTCAGCTGGGTCACTTATTGACATAATCGCCACATAATACATCGGATAAATCGACACTATACAGAGCATAATGATGCCTATGTAAATAAGTGCAGTGCAAAAGCTGCTGCCGTTTTTAATAGTGTTACTGTTCTTTTTCATAGTTCTTCCCCCTTACCACAAACCAGTGTCGTTAATTTTATTGCTTATTTTATTAGCAGCAAATAATAGAATAAAGTTTATGATAGCCGAAAACATACCGACTGCCGAGGAAAAACTAAAACGACCATTTATAATACCGTCGCGGTAAATATATGTACCTATTACGTCGGCGGTTTTATAGGTTGATGGATTGTAAATCAATAAAATTAAGTCTGTATTAGAACTTAAAATGCCTCCGACCGCCATTATAAGCATAATTGAGATTGTCGGACGAATTCCAGGCAAGGTTACATGCCAAATCTGTTTAAGACGGTTGGCACCATCAAGGCTTGAAGATTCATACAGCTCAGGATCAATGGTTGACATTGTAGACATATAAAGTATACTGTTAAAGCCAAAGGATTTCCAAATATTTGTTAAGGTATAATAGACTGGAAACATTTTAGAATCCATGCTTAAATCCTTGGCTTCGCCGCCAAGTAACATAATAATCTGATTTACAATTCCTGTAGGGCGAATGAACATTAAAAGCATTCCTGCAACTACAACCGACGAGATAAAATAAGGTAAATAGGTTGCGGTTTGCACTATTTTTTTAAATCGCATACCACTTACTTGGTTGAGCATTACTGCAAATGCAATGGGTACCCAAAACCCGAAAATTAAGTTGTAAAGGCTCAATAGGATAGTGTTACTCATAAGTCTGAAAAAATATTTCCCCTGAATAAAACTGATAAAATGTTTAAGCCCTACCCATTCAACACTTCCGTCAAATGCAAGAAATGGTGCCCCAGGGGTATAGTTTTGAAACGAAATAATTATTCCATACATTGGGATATAGCAGAAAATAAAAATCATCAATAAAACCGGAAGCATAATAGAGTATAGCTCTATATTTTGTTTAAATCTTTTTCCGTGCAAGCGCTTATTCAGTGTCTGGTGTGGTGTTCGTTTTTGTTTATTAATTGCCAATAGTTAACAACTCCGTTCAACAGTTTTTACTATAAATGTTCGAAACACGATAGTCAATTATCACGTTTTTTAGCGATTACAATTATTTCACAAAAGCTGTAATTATCTGCATATATTACCTTAATGTGAAATAATTGTAATCAAACATAAAATATGTAGTATAGTAGATTTTATATCAATTTAATAATTGCAAGCTGTCCTGCCTTAACCTCAAGTGTAAGTGTATTGTCTTCCGCAGACAATTTTCCGTCGCCGTATAACAATTCACTGCGTCTTGGTGTGGTACAGGAAATTTTTACAATCTTGTTAGCTTCTTCCATCAGCACTTCTCCTTTAGCCACGCTTTGTGAAACGCCCTCATTATTAAACAGTCCAATAATCCATCCATCATTTAGTCGGTTTACTACATAATGTAGTCCCGCTTCTATTTTAAATGGCAGTATTTTAGATATAATCTCATCTAAGTGATATTTTAGACTGTCAACATCCTCGCTTTGCAAAATTCTATTAGAAAATTTTGCATTTTGATTTGCAAATGTGCCACTTTCGGTCAAATCTATCACATATTCATAGTTTGAAAAAATATCTGCATCGTCCTCATAGATAATATTAAATAAATCTCCATAGGAGCTGTTGGTCATTGCATGACCCTCGTTGCCGCATTTCTCCTTGCCGTTGCCGTAAATCAAGTGCAAAACACTTGCAATTTTGTCGGTAATTCTCTTTTTTTCATTTGAAACCGGGAGGGAAAGATAACTGTCAGCTTTACCGACAAGCGAACTTAAGTCAAAAAATTCAAGCTCCTTTGGCAAAACTATTGCAAACGGGGTATATGTTTCTCCGACCTGTGAATTGCTTTTTACAAAATTGAGAAAATCCTTTTTGACTGCGCCATAGGGGGTGATCTCATAATCCTTCCAGTCGTAAAAGGTATTGCACATTCCCCATTCTTCACTAATATAGGAGGCACCGCTTAAATAAGAATAGAAAAGGATACGTTTTTGAAGCGCACGGGAGCTGCCTCCGTTTTCACCGTTTGTCTTAAATGGAAAATCAGATTCCTTACTAAAAAACCATTCGTTCTCCATATCGGTTTTGTAGTAGCATGAGCCAAACGGTTCGCCCCCCCAAGGCTCATAGTATGTTCCCCAATTAATATTTTTCGCTTTTGCCACACCTCTGGTAATGGCAATTTGTATTCTTGTATAGCAGATTTGGGCGCCGATTTCAGGCATAAGATTTTTTACACCATTCATAGCTTCCATGCGTGCACCGATATAGTAGCTATCAGTAGGTATTATATGACCCTCTACCAGTTCCATGCGCTTTGAAAACAGTAAATTTAGCTGTGACAGCATTTCATCAACTGTTTTTGGACATTTCATAGCTGAAAACTCCTTGGCAGTTTGACTTTCAAGATAAACATGAGGGTAGTTATATTTTTTGTTTAGTGCCTTGACAATAATTTCAGCAGATGGAAATTTGTCGGTAATATCGACTACCTCGGCAATGCGGTTTAAATCGCAGGTGAAATTCGATGCCCATTCGTGCATTTGAAAGCCCAAAAAGTGCTCGCCCAAAATTTCACTATAGCTTTTTATAAGTTCTTTACTAAAGGGATATCTGTAATAATAACAGCCGCCCTGCAAGCGGTCAACATAAAAAGGGCGGTCAGCCTCTTTTACAATCTGCCAAACAGAAGAGTTTATAGAGCAAGCTTCATTAAAGCCTGCATAGGCAGGGGTAAAGGAATGTTGAGTGATTTTAAGTCCGCTTGTATCATCAATAAATGAGCGTTTGACTAAGCCATCCCAATAAGAAGTCTGTGGAAGATATCCATGAATAAAATGAAACAATTTTTACCTCTTTTCTC
The DNA here is from genome assembly GCA_002295325.1 of Ruminococcaceae bacterium UBA866. Classification (GTDB taxonomy): domain Bacteria; phylum Bacillota; class Clostridia; order Oscillospirales; family Ruminococcaceae; genus Paludihabitans. The sequence goes on from DBGA01000013.1 coordinate 23,240, forward strand.
CGCAAGTTATGCGACTTTAAAATGATGATTCAACTATAGCAAAAGGTCTTTTCAATAGCAATTATCATANNCCAACAAAGCGCCATTGCAGGAAAGACCTGCAATGACGTTAAAAATTATTCTAAAAGAGAATCAATATATGCCTTAGGTCTTACACCTTCGTAACGATAAAAAGCACGTTTAAATGAGGCTTCATTCTCATAACCTACCTTTTGTGCCACCTCATTTACACTTAGACTTTTTTCTTTTAAAAATTCCTTTGCCTTTTCAATTCTAAAGCGACAGAGGTAGTCGTAAAAGGTAATTTTTGCAGTATTTTTGAACATTCTAAATATCTTTGATGAGGAAATTGAAAATTTATCCTCCAGGTTTTTCAAAGAGAGATTATAATCCCAGTAATTGTCCTCAACATATTTGATGATATCTTGTGCAATTCCAATGGAATTCGCATCGTTCAGCCGTTCACAAATTTGCGCGGCAACGTTTTTCAGATACAGCCAACACGCTTCATCATCAGCTGGGGTCAATTTCGGCGACATCGGTATATCAAGATTAAGTTCCGTAATGAGGCGAAGCATTGTTTCATAAATTAAGGAAATAACTCTTGAACTCAATATATCAGACAAATTAAGCTTACGATTTTCAACCTCTAATTCATCCAATATCTTGCAAGCAAGTTCAAGCTTTCCGAGTTTCAAATGGTTAATCATCTGCACTTCCCAGTCTGTTGGATAGTAATATTGAATTCGGTTTACCTCAAATGGATCGCTGTAAAAATAAGAGCTTGAATAAATATTCTTTGCGTATTGGTAGGACTTACTGATTCCAAGTATGCCTTTTTCGACTACACCCCATGTAAGGCTGACGTTATATTGCTGCTTTTGCATAAGCCAATTTTCAAAATGAGAGGTTTCTTCTTTTAGCTTTTGAATAGCTTCTTTTTGGGGGAGATTAAAAATCAGCACCATTTGATTTTCATTTAAAACGACTCTTTCAAAGGTGAGATTTAACTTTGAAAAGTAAGATTCAACCGAAAGAAATAAATGTATATCCTCACGATGTGCAGAATCGTCTGATTCCTCTAAATTTAAAAGCAGTACTACAACACAACTTTTTTCATTAAAAGGGAGCTTAAAGTCTTTAATCTGATCTGCTAATTCTGTGGAATCAAAATACCCCTCCAATAATTTTATCAAAAAACCACTGCGTAAATTTGCGTAATATTGTTCGACTGCAAGCTCGAGCTTATCATTTTTAGTAATAAGCTCGTCAAAAACCACTTCTATAGCCGAAAGTTCATTGCCATTAAAAAATTTTTCTTTACCTATACCAATCTTGCTCACAAGCTTTGAAATAGGCGAATAGCTTAATTTTGCAAGAACATAGGATAATGCTACTGCTATAAATATAGATAATATAAACAGTGAGGATGATATTATGTAAAAATATTGACTGTTTCCAGTATTAAGCCCAGTCATGTTAATTTCACATTCCAATCCATATTTAAGAGGTGAAGTTTGAGTATGTATATCCTTGTGATCATCATTAAGGGACTGATATTCATAAACTGTGCCATCGGCACTTTTTATTGTGACGCTAATATTTTTATTTCCATTTACTCCCTTAATCAAATCATCCATGGAACTTTTGTTAATAGTAATCATCATTGTTGCAGTTGGGTTTGATAAGAGGTCAAGCACTTTGGTAATCAACAGGTCATTTTCATTCTTTCCGTTTATCCCTAGCTGTTTCATGCTTGAAACATCAATTATATTATTTTGTATTGCCTTGTCCAATACAAGCTGTTTTTGCTCATCTGTAAAAAAACCTACTTCATAGAAAAAACTTTTTTCATCCCACCACTTGCGCTGGTTTACAACAAGTTGCTTTTGTGGAAAATATACAGCAACATTGCTTGAAATCTTTAGAAATGCCTGATAATTTAAAAGCTCTGTACAAGCATTATTTTTGTTGAAAAAATCAAGTTGGTTGTATATGATTGATGAATTTGATTTCCCCTTTGCGACCCATGTCGAAAATGCAAGGCTTTCTGCCAATCGATTTAAATCCACCAACTTTGCTTCTACAGCATTTGATATGTTTACACAATTATTTTCAAAATCTTGTTTTATTGCAAACTGGTTTTGCTCGTTGATTTTAGAAATAATCAAAAATCCAATAGTAACGATTGGAATTATTATTATTACAAGATAGGTTAAAAAGGTTTTGTAAAATATCCCATAATTTTTCATCATTAACTAATCCTCCATTTTTCTGTCTGCAGTGAATTGTTTTTCAATTATTGTTTAAATATAACACAGCCTTAAGGCTAAATCAACAAATATATTAAACTATCTTAGATTATTATGGTACAATTATTACAAAACATCTTAACCCTACGGAAATAAGCAAGCAACAATACCTTGAAATTGTAATTTGACGAACAAAGCATTTGCACACTAAATTACTATCGCAACTGCCGTTAGATGTTCGCATCCTGGGCTTTTTTTATAAAAATCAAAATGGTAGGCGGTTTGGGGCTGTTTTTCCTGTGGTGGTATGATTGCTACAGAACTTGCTGAATATACAACCTGTGATGCACTGCTCTGATTTGCATTTACTGTTGAAGCTGCTGCTTGTGCAAAATGTTGATTTACGGTTTGCTGCATATTTGAATGAGACTATCATCTACTTTGCGAAGTGTTGGCATTTGAAGCTTGTTTTGTCGAATAAAATGAAGAGTTAGGCAATGTTATAAAACGGTATTTTGTGATATAATATACTAAAAAGTATAAGTGATGAGTATGGCAGTAATAGAACAAAAATCCCCAAATGTGGTAGTGCATACGTTTTTAAGACTCATATGGAAGTTTGTCCTGTCGTGAAATTATGCAAAGCTCTTAAAGTGTACAGAAGTGGCTTTTATGATTGGCTAAATAGGAAAACTTCAAAACGAGATATTGCAAATCAAGCATTAGCTAGAAAGTTAATTGAGCTTCATGAGCTGTATCCATCATACGGTTTGATAGCTTGTATCACATAATAAAAAAGACTGTTTCTTGCTCTAGAGCTCGTGTACACCGGCTGATGAAAAAATACAATATTCACTCCGTTCGCTACAAATCTAACTCGAAACACAAATACACAAAACTTCAATGTTTATGTGCCAAGCTCACTTTGGGCTGGAGATATCACATACATCAAAACTCATGAAGGTTGGCTCTATCTTGCTATTGTCAAGGATTTATGTTTCAGACAAATTGTAGGATATGCCACATCTGAGAAAATTGATACTGCCCTTACTATCCAAGTTTTGGACAGGGCTATCAATCGGCAAAAAGCCAAAGGCAATCTAACTTTTCATTCTGATCGAGGCTCTCAATATGCTTCTTTTATCTATCAACAAAAGTTAAAACGNNCATGGAATTAAAGGATCTATGTCACGGTCTGGAAATCCTTACGACAATGCAGTAGCTGAAAACTTCTTCTCTTGCCTGAAGTGTGAGCTTTTTCACTACATTGAAAAGTATAATAATATTCGTCCTCATTCAGCTATTGGATGGATATCACCGAATCAATTTGCAAGAAAGTTTATTTCTCTTTCTGCGTGATTCGTAAACAAGAGCATTTCAATGATTTCTTTCGTATTTCGAAGGAGTTTACTGTCCGTTTTTATGAGAAGGGCACACCCCTATATACAAAAAAGACATTAAAACCAAGAACGTTTTATGGCTCTCAATTTGAATGTCTTTCATTTTAGTACTTTATTATTGTCTAACACTTTTCTTGAATACAGCAAGTGCACCTTTTAATAATTAGTCTAATCCATATTTGCTTTCTGGTGAGGGAGTACGGTCAATCCATTGACCATTGGTGAAGTCGGGAACTGATACAGGCTGTCCGCCTGNNTGCTGCAATAGACTGTTCAGAAAGTACGGTTACGCACATCCATGCCGCCATGTCGTAAACATCGATGGGCGGAGCCTTTTTCTCGCGCACACTCTCAAAGAAAGCGTCTAAACACAACCAGTCCATACCGCCGTGACCACCCTTAGGATCGTAATCTTTCCATACGGGATGGTCGTACTGATCACGGTACTCCTCAATGTTTCCCCACTGCTGCTTCCAGACAAAATCATATTTGTTATGTACACCATCAAGGAAGAGGGAAGCGGTATCCTCCATAAAAGCGGCCTTTGTGCCCTGCACACGGAAACCACGTGAATAAGCACGGGGAAGAGTGGTGTCCAACATAAGCACGATATTTTGCCCATGCGCACAGTTGATTACAGTAGTCACAACGTCACCTTGTACAAAATGAGTGTTTGCGAGCTTGTCCTCCGTCCCCTTTTTATCGATGATATACTGATGCAACCCCGCAGATTTGGTTGCAGATGCCATCAGTGTTACCATCCGGTTTCCTCGGTTGATGTTCAGTATCTTGGCAATTGGCCCCAGCTCATGTGTGGGATAATTTTCGCAGTTACGATTTTTATAGTTTTCAAGGCGGTAATGGTGGTTCTCCTCGCCGAAGGCAATCTCTTCCCGCAGGTCATGCTGATATCCGCCCTGACAATAGATAACTTCACCGAAAATGCCCTTGCGTACCATGTCTAAAACCATCATTTCCTCTCGCCCGTAGCAGCAGTTTTCCAGTAGCATACAATGAATTCCGGTTTCCTCATGGGCACTTACTAGTTTCCAGCAGTCATGTATGGAATAGGCACCGCCTACCTCGCAGCCTACCGGAATGCCGTGACGCATGGCTTCAACGGCAAGGTTTATGTGGTTTTCCCATGAAGTGAAAAGTAGGATTGCATCTAGTCCTTCAAGTGCGAACACCTCCTTGTATTTTTGGGTGGAAAAAGGCCTTTCCCCGCTCTTTTTCTCCACAATATCCGCCAAAGAAATTGCTCGATCCTCATATTTATCGCAAACGCCAATTACGTTAATTCCTTCGACGGCCATAGCGGTTTCAATCATTCCCAACCCACGTGAACCTCCGCCGATAACTCCAACATTCAAAGTTTTTATCATTCTTTTTACCATTCCTTTCGTGGTCTCACGGTACAAAACGATATTAAATTCTTATAAGCCACTCCCGTTTCTATTTTTCACCCGCTTATATATCCGCTAGTATATATTTCTCTCCCGCAACCAACACAAGAGTGCCATCGTTACCAATATTGCTGCTACTGCTAATACGCAGCCCACGAATAGCTTGAACATGCGCAAACTTGATTGTACCGGTTCTGCTTGCCTTTTTCCAATCTGACAGATACCAAAAAGCTGTTCTCTGCCCGAAAATCCTTAAAATAAACCGTTTCGTCAATCCATTCTTCTGGAATTGCGGGCAATAAATTCAGCGTGTCATTCTCGCTTCCATAGGGAAAGGGCTGGCTAGAATTAACGGCAAAAATTCAGCATTCACCATCTAGAGAAAACATCAGTGTATCTCCAAGCCGCATATCTATAGTAAGCTCTGTGACATTGTTTCCATAATATCGCTTTTCGTATACTTCAAACGGATTGCAGGGCTTTTTAAAATACAGAGTGTGCTTTCCCGTATAGGATGCATGCACCGTTACAAAACTTTCGTTTGCATAGATACAATCGTCATCTTTGGAATAAATATGACATCCTGCATACTGTGCTAAAGATGCAATTAGCTCGCTGCGCAGAATTTGTGGCGCACAGTAGGCGCTTACATATCCGTCCTGCTGTTTTATTGCAAATGCAGGCTTTTCCCACTCGCAGTAATACCCAAGCACCTCGGCATCTGTATCATCAATATAAAAACCTGGATTCATATATGCCGGCGCAAGTACATTACCAAGACAAACATTGCCGTGCACGTCACGATCGATATATCCGTAACGTCGGTCACGATCTCCAAGCATCAGCGCAGGATGACTTTTTTCAGTCAGCTTAAACCTCGGTGAAACTGTACGATCCACCCTCCCAATTTTCATGTCGATTAACTCCTCGATGTTTTTGTTATCCATTCGCAGATCGCTGTCAGGATTAATAAATCCTGGTGCATAAAGCCACACAAGCATCGCACCATTTTTGCGTGCCTTTGACTTGATGGCAGCACGTTGCACATCATCTAAGCAAAATGTGTTAATCATTAAATACAGCTTGTAGTCAGGCATATCATCTCGTGCCATATCGTCATGAAAATAGTAGTCCACAGGTGCGCCAATCCGCCCCAAATCGGAAGTTCGGTAGTACTCTAACATCAAATCGTTTGTATATTGTGAAACATAATGCACACTTTCCTGATCATAGATTAATGCAATTTCATTGTTCTTAATTCGATTTTTGGTATACGCATATTCTCCGATCTGCTGCTGCCGAGCAAACAGTTCGTAAATTTCCTCATGCTGATACCGTCCACCCTGCTCATGCTGATCGAACCACCATGCATAGATATCCTCGCAGATGTTGCGTGCAAAATCACGCTTTAAGGTACAGATGCTGTCACGAATATTATAAAGCCCCATGGCATCACGATAAAATGCGTTCTCTAGATGTGTACGGCTATCCTCCTCAACCAGATATATCTGGTTTCGAAGTCTGAAAGAATCTTGCATTTCACGCTGAGCCACAAAACCACCCGGTTCACGGTTATTATATACCCCTGGAGCAGCAAGGAAATCAAGCACATCCGAATCCAAAATATGCAAAACAGCAGTTGCAGTACCTCCGCCAAAAAAATCCGTACAGCCGTATGAGCCATAAAATGCTCCAATCAGCTTCCCCTCGTACCGCTGTCGTAAAGCCTTAGCAAAATAAATAATCGTGGATGCTGTGCCTTCGTGCCATGCATCATAGAAATCAGCAACCCACTGATATTCGTTGGCATTTAAGAAAACGCCAAGATTCGTGGACAACTTGGGATCAAGCTCGATTTTTTTGCCGATAGTGCGGTCCGCACTTTCATAGTTTAGCAGTGCATCTACAATCTTTTCGTCTATCCTAATAAAATTACGTTTTTCCATATCAGGAATTGGTGGATTTTCAAAAGTCGCCTTTTCATCCTTCCATGCACGACGCAACTCCTCCACTGTAATGTATTTGCGGCGCAAAAAATCACTATAAGCCGCAAGAAAAGAGGGGGAGAAGTCTGCGTAGTGCCCATCCTCATACTCAGTGAGAGAGTTAACAGGGTACCACTCGGATGTGCCCCCCGCCGCTAAGAAATAGCCAATTACCCGATCCGCAATGGGAAGCGTATCTACCTCATCGCAGAATTCCATTAATGCCTTTTCACCATCCTCACGCCACTTTTTAGAAGAAAGCGTATACATACCAGGCACCTCGTCACAATGCACTTCGGAGGCGAGAATTGCAGGGCGATGGCTACCGTCCTCATATGTCATCAGCTCTTGCGGATTTTCCTCCATCCACGAAACAGGCGGATGCAGTCCGATACGTACTATTATATAAGCATCTGGTGCGGCTGCCAATAGCTTTTGCGCATCGACTGTAAATTTTTCTATACCACTTAGTTCATGCTGCTCTACGCCGTTTTCGTCTATCCATGTTTTCCCTGGGCGTAGCCAACGGGTGTTGGCCATGAGAAAATAAANNCTCTCCAAGCCTTTTGATGTATTCGTCCTTGATAATCCTTGTGGTCATCGCCATTGGCGGATAGGGCTTACCATCAATCACAATGGCTGGAGAACCATTTACCTGCTCAATTTTCGCATAACTCATTTTGATAATCATTCCTTTCTTGATAACCCAAATCTCCCCAAAGCTGTCATGATACAGCTTTCAGAGAGCTTGTGGTGCATGACATTTTTATTCATTAACACTGCCCACAACAATACTATTTCAATCACGCATTATTATTATACTTAGCCCTAATCCCATCTTCATTTTTTTCTGATAAGCTGCAATTGAGCACTAAATTTAACTGCCCTGCCCAATCACTGCCTTGTAGCTAAACAAATGAAGATAAAATAACAATTACTTCACCGTTAATGCGCCATCATATCCGACTTCTTTTAGCTTGTTTATAAATAATGGGAATTTAACCATTCCCTCTCCAATTGCTCTTTCGCGTCCGAGTTGATTTTCATTGCACTTTTTAAAGTTTTTCTCTAATTCGTCATTATAAGATAGAACAATCCCTATTTTCTTGTAATCTTCCTTTATTTTATTGTATTTCTGATTTGTGTTAAATCGGTCTTGAGAGACGCTATTGCAATTTTGTCAACAGGATACTTATTTTTCAAACAATGATTTGTCAAAATTGATAGTTCGTCTGAAATAATTATTCATATTATTCCTTAACAGAACCTACAACAATTCCTTTTATAAAGAACTTCTGTAGGTACGGATATACAATTAGAATTGGAACGATTGACAGGAATAACTGTGCTGAACGCATTGTCTTTTCATTTAACGAAACAAGCGCTGCAAGCTGCTCAGGTGTCATGCTACCAATATTCTTATTGTTATTAAGTATCTGTGTTGCAAGGAAAGTTGCCATTGGATACTTATCGACGTTATTCATATAAAACATTCCATCAAACCATGCATTCCAATGCCCGATCATTGTAAATAACAGTAACGACGCAATTGACGGAAGTGACATTGGAAGAAAGACTTTAATTAGTATAGTCCAGTGTCCTGCACCATCTATGGAAGCGGCTTCCTCAATTGCATGTGGCAAGCCCTTGAAGAAATTCATCATAATGATAATATTCCAAATACTAACAGCACCTGGCAAAATCAATACCCAAAAACTGTTTAGTAGTTGTAATTCCTTTATTACCATATATGTAGGAATAAGCCCTCCGCCTATAAACATTGTAACTGCAAAAAATCCCATATAAATATTTCTGCCACGAAATAACCGTGAGGATTTCGACAGTGGGTACGCGGTAATCACAATCATAATCATATTTATTGTCGAGCCTACAACTACACGCATAAAAGATATCCACACAGAATTGAAAAAGTCTTTTTTTTCCATTAGATATTTATAGGCATCTAGTGAAAAATTTACAGGAACTAGCCCTACCTTACCTGCTGCTGCCGCTGTGCTGTCGCTTAGTGATAGTGCAAGTATATGCAAAATCGGAAATATGCATGTTATTGTAACGATAGAAAGAAACACTATGTTCACAACATTGAATGCGATTCTTGATTTTGATTCTTTGATTTTCATATAGTTTCCTCCTACTTTAAAATACGCGATAGTCTGTGGTTTTATAAGCTACCCAATACGATGCTCCAACAAATACCATTGAAACCACCGATTTGAACAGACCTGCAGCGGCCGCGGCAGAATACTGCGTTGACACTATTCCGAGTCTATATACAAAGGTGTCTATAATATCTACCGTTTTTTCAACAATAGGATTATACAATATAAATATTTGTTCAAAACCTGCATTCAAAATTCCACCTAATCCAAGTATTGTCAAAAGAACTATCATTGGAGTTATACAAGGAAGTGTGATATGCAAAAGCTGTTTCCACTTGCCTGCACCATCCACCATTGCAGCCTCATAAAGAGTTGGGTCAACATTCGTAATCGCTGCTAGGAAAAGAACAGTGTTGTATCCCATACCCTTCCATACATCAGTCCCAACAACAATTTGCCTAAACCAGCTATTGCTGACCAAAAATGGAATTTGATCTCCGCCCAACGCCATAATTGCATTGTTTATTACTCCGTCATAGGAGAAAATCTCTATTACAATTCCGCCTAATATTGCCCATGAAAAGAAAAATGGTATAAATATAGTGGTTTGCACCGTTCTTTTAAGCCCATTGGAAGTAACCTCATTCAGCAAAAGTGACAGCGACAAGGGAACCAATATATTTAGTATGATTTTAAAAAAAGCTATGATGAACGTGTTTCTAAATGCAATTCCGAAACTAGGAAGCGAAAAAACATACTTAAACTGCTCAAATCCGACCCATTCAGAGCCACCAAATCCAAGGAACGGTTTGAACTCTTGAAACGCCATTACCAATCCGCCCATTGGCAAATATNNATGAAAGTGAAAATCACAGCAGGAATCAGCATTATATGAAGTGATTTTGTTGGGTACAGCGCCTTACTCTTTTTGTTATGCATAATTAGATATCCCCCTTTAAAAAATTGAGGGAGGGGTTGCCCCCTCCCACCTTAATTAATTATTTATTGTTGTACCACTCTGAAACTTCTTTTTGAATTTCTGTTCCGCCCAATTTGTTCCATTGAACTACATATTTATCAAAATCACTTATAGGGGTTTCTCCCATAATCATACTTAACATTGTGGTATTTCTGAACTTATCAAGCTCTCCTTGTTTTTTTATCATTGTTGGAGTTGTTGTATATACTTCATTATAAACCTTGTTTGCTATTTCCATATCAGCTATTGCTCGCCCAACACCACCCTCAGGTGCAACTCTGCTTGCGTAAAAGCCCCATGCTTTTGCATCTTTAGGATTAGCTTTAAATGCTTGATACGAATTCCAGCCATTCCAAAGTTCTGAACTGTTTGGAACAACATTTGGGTCCAGCTCCGTTTTGCCATCAGCTATAGCCTTATTAATAATTTTATAGTTATCTGCAAACTCGGTTGGCACAAAACTTCTAACTGGTAACCAATGGTAAACATAACTATCATTTTCAAGCTTTTGCTCAGGCGTTCTATTCTTCACATACTCAGGGTTTGCAATTTTTGCCCCATAATTATACATCGAGTTTATTATTTTCAAAATAACCTCTGGATTTTTAAAATCCTTGCTTGCACAATGGTATCCATTGACCATGTATTTGTTAACCACAAAGGTTGGTTTTGTTTCGCCGTCTTTTTTCAAAGCAGGTCCAACAACCCAATCAGCAGTTGGATCATTTTTAAAGTTGTCATTTAAAGGCCAGTTGGAAACCCACCATGAACCTGGAACTATCGCATATTTGCCTGCAATGATATCGTTAACTATCGGAGCATCAGCAGCCCAAACATCCTGTGCTGCAAAGTCTTTTGCAAAATATCCTTTTTTGTACCACTCATTAAGCTTGGTCAATGGCTCAATCAAAGCTTTATCAGTAGCACCTGACTCAAGCATTTCTCCGTTCTTGTCAAACCAGCCGGATGGGGATGCTCCGTATGCATGAAATACTGTTGTTAAGTCAGTAAGTCCACCATTGAAATATTCTTTACCCGCAGGAATAACAGGATCGCCTGTTTTTCCGTTGCCATCAATATCAAGAGTTAAAAGTTTATCACAAAGCGCTTCAAATTCCGAAATTGTTTCAGGAAGCTTTGTAACCCCAACTTCAGCTAGCTTTGCTTTGTTATACCACATTTGGAAGATGCTTATCGTCGGGTCACCTCCGCTTGATAGCCCATAAAGCTTGCCATCTTTTTTGCCTGTATCCAAAATCTTACCATCAAAGTTTACGATTGATGTCACCTTTTGGCTGCCTGCACCATACTTTTCCCATGTTTCGGTCAAATCGCCCAATGCACCTTGAGATTGTAAATCTTCAAATTGTGTAGGACTCAAAAACATAATGTCAGGGATATTGCCTGCTGCAAGCTCTGCACCAAATTTTGCTTCATACTGGTCTGTGTTAACAATCCAGTCATATATAATCTCAATATTCAATTCTTCCTTGAGCATCTTAATGGCTGTTTGAGTTTCAGGAGTAACACTATCCGGAGTGTCTGGATTTTCAGAATTCTTGTAGCCTAATGGAATGTGCACCTTAACAGGCTCTGCATACTTTTCTACAAGCAATTCATCTGCAGTTTTTGCAGTTGTTCCCCCTGCATCGTTAGATCCCGTTCCTGCTACAGAGCTGTCTTTATCTCCCCCTGTGTCCTTACCGGAACAACCTGCCAATGTAGTTGCCGCAATAGCTGCTGCTAAAAATAAAGCTAAGTACTTTCTCTTCATAATAACATTCCCTTCTAATAACATTTAGTTATATTAACTAGATTGTGTCTATATTATATAATTAATATATTACAAATAACAGGTCGTAATGTATTAAAAATGGACATAAAAGNNCTTTTATGTCCATTTTTAATACTATTGCAGATCTTCCAATCAGCTAGCATTGATATTTCTAAATTCTTTCGGACTCATTCCCGTGATCTCCTGAAATACAAATTTAAAATACTTTTCATTTTGATAGCCAACCTTTTCTGCAACCCAGTAAATTGGCTGTGCTGTGTTCAGTAGATATTCCTTTGACTTTTCTACTCTGTATTCTTTCAGATAGTTTAAAAAGGTGGTGTTAAACATCTGTTTAAAACACTTGCAAAAATGACTTTTACTCATATTGGTCAATTTCAGCAAATCTTCAAGGGTTACTTCACCATCAAAATTACTTTTAATAAAGTCTAACGCCTTTCGCATTACCATTACATTATCTCCACTGTCACAATATGTCACATTCTTTTGCGAGAGTAATTTCCTATTTTGTAAAAACCAATTTACCCAATCCTCCCACCAAGCAAACCCCGAAACCTCATCAAAATAGCCTGCTATATTTTTATGAGTTAGGGAACTCCACTGAACATATAGCTGATATGAAAAAACCGATAATTCATCTTTTGTAAGCCTTAACTCCACAATACGTTTTAAGAGTTCTTGAAACACATTATCATCTGTAATCCATAGTAAAGTTTTGAAACCTTTTAAAACATCACTTTTCTCGAAATCCTTATCTATGGGAGCAAAATTATTTTGGGCAAGATTAAGTGAATAACAAACAACATCTTTTTTGTACAGGTAAAATAAATCTACAGTAATAAAAAGTTGTAAGCGTTTCAATGCTTCAATGTATGATGGCTTTGTCGCTCTAAATATTTTTATCGCCAGCACATTTTTAGGCAAAGTTGGAACCTCTATATTTTTATTAATTGCATACCAAAAGCGATCACCAATTCTATATATTTTTTCAAACTTATTTTTAGTTACATCACTCAATAATTTTTTTGGCTCCTCGAAGTATGAATACAATATAACCCCATCGTTTAGTGACCTTATTTTATTGTAGTTTCGCTCATAGGTCAACGCACCAGCATCGTAGTTTAACTTTCTCACAATATTCTCCATGATAGATTCTACATTTTCACGCTCAAGCTGCGATTTTGTAATATAATCTGTAACGCCCAAACTCATTGCCTGCTGAATATATGTGAATTCCTGATGCATGGTCAGCACCACTATATGTATTCTTGGAAAATCGGCTTTTACCTGCTCTAAAAATTTTATGCCCGAAAGTCCCGGCATCGACCAATCGGTAAGAATTAGGTCTACTTGATTTTCGTGTAAAAATGTCATAGCTACACGACCGTTTTCCGCCTCACCAACTATGCTCATATCATATTTGTTCCAATCAATAATATTTAAAATGCCCTTTCTAACTAGCTTTTCGTCATCAACTACTAAAACTTTTATCACAAAACCACCCCCTACAATTCATAAGGAACTACGATTTCTACTACATTTTCTCCCATATCATTGCTGTTTATATTAAACTCATACTCGCCCCCATATCTGCCCTCAAGCATTTTGATCACGTACTGTATCCCTATTCCGCTGCTTGACATATCATCAGATGAATTTAATATCTGTTCAATTTTTTGACAGCTCATTGGATATCCTTTATTAATGACTCTTATAGAAATTTTTCCATTTGCTAAAAGTGAAACCAATAATTTGATGATTCCTTTCCCCTCCAAACCGTGCATAATAGCATTCTCAACTATTGGCTGCAAAATAAAGCGAGGCAAGCTTGAATTAAGCATCTGCGCAGGGATACTGATATCCTCAATAAATTCTATGTCATACTTATAGGTCTGTAATTGAATATAGCTGTGTACGGCATCAAGCTCACTTTGAAGTGTCGTTTCCTTAACCTTTTCCATATTATACACAAGCAACCTATTTAATGCCGATACAAACTCTACAATATCGTCGTACTGTTTCCCATCTGCATACCACTTCAAGGTATCTAACGTGTTATTTATAAAGTGTGGATTTATCTTACCAATCAGTTGTTTAACCTCTAAAATAGATTTTTGACGTTCTTCTTTTTCCACAGTTTCGACAAGGTTTATCACTTGATTTTTCATGTTCGCAAAATACTCAAAATTTTTGTCAAACTCACTTACATTAATCTTTTGAATGTCCTGTTTTATGTTGCTACTATTGATATCTCTTAAATTTCTTTCGAATTTCTTCAACGGGTTTGAAATTGATTTCCATATAATAAACGAAATTAATATACTAAAACAAATTGAAATAACTCCAAACACAAAGTAATCAAAAACAATATTACGTATATATTCGTAGTATAGATCTTTGGGGATAAGAGCCTTTAAACACCACTTATTTTTTGTATCCGCCACATACGATACATATTGTTTTTTTTCAGAATCATTTATTGGGAAAATATCTTTTTCACTACTATATACGCTAGTTCCATTTTCCGAAACAATAGTATAGACTGCGCCAAGACTATTTAAGGTTTCAGCCGTAAACATCTCCATTTTTTTGTATCCTGATTCAATATAAATATAAACGTCCTCGTATCCCACAACTGATACTGGGCGCACAAGGGAGATAACAGTATAATCACTAGCTATTGAAAAGGTTTCATGCGGACCATAATAAGTTATAATATTTTTTCTTGTTAACAGTAAGCTTTCGTCAGGAATATGGGAGCGTATCAAGGTTGAATTTATATTTGTAAATTTTCCGTCTGAACCTTTATACAGATATGTAATATTACATAAATTAGGATTTGCCAATTCGTATGTTGAAATCTGATTATTGAGGTAGTCTAGCCTATTTACCTTCNNCTCACTGGCCACTAGCAGTTCGTTTTTAAGTAAGGATTTAACATTATTTTCATATAATAAAAATATCTTATATGAAAGCGAGCCACCAATAAGCAATATTGGTATAAAGGAGCTACAAAACAAAAATATAATCAACCTACTTTTTAATGATTTTGTAAAATGCAGGTTCATTTAAATACCTCCTATCAAAACAAACAAATATTATAACTGTATAATACATTTTTTATTGATATCTGTCAAACAGATTAAGATAATTGTTATTATTCTTAATTTACCCCTCATTTCACAGTTCCTTACCTTCACACCTTATTATGCTTTTTTCTTTATTCTACCACAATTTATATTGAAAGATCCCAGCTTTCGCTGGGCTCTTTCAATAGTCTGAAGTGAACATTCAAATGTTTCGCTTTCATATTATTATTTGTATCGTTTTTAGGTGCTACACATTTTTATTTGATGAATTGTCAAGTCAAGTGCGACCAGTTAAAAATGGGTAAAAAAATAGCCCAAATCAAAACCTTCGTGTAGAATAGAAGTTACTACACATCATTCAACGGAGATTTCAAAACGAACTACAACCATTTTACTACATTTAAAAGTGGATGCAAAAATGCACTTCGCAAATTAGGATACTCAACCAGAAAGATTGCTAACTACGTTGGGCAAAGCCAGCTTCAAAACAATCTACAATTGGCTGTATCAAGGGAAATTACATAACAGTAAAGTGAATGTTTTACGACAAAAAGGAAAGCATTATTATCCCGCTGAAAAGCGTGGCAAGTTCTGTATGGGCACACCTATCTCCGAGCGTCCAAAATAGGTTATAAACAGAGCGGTTTTGGTCATTGGGAACTACATACCATGGTCTCTAGTAGAAGAAAAGCAAAGGTTGTTTTGCGACATTTGTTGAGAGAAAAAGCAGGCTGTATACTGCCCTTAAAATTCCAGATAGAACTGCTGACTCAATGGAGGGTGCCATTATTCAATTGTTTACTGCAATACCTGCTAATGTTTTTAAATCTGGAACTACTGACCGTGGAAAAGAGTTTGCTTGCTATGTGTCGATAAAAGACAATCTTGGTTTAACACTTTATTTTCCTGCCCCCTATTCATCGTGCAGCGCAGAAGCAATGAGAATTCCAATGGGTTGCTTCGAGAATTTTATCCAAAGAAAACAGACCTTGCGCTAGTCAACGAAAAGGAACTCATTCACAAAAGAATAAGCGAACGAGTAAAAGTTATTAAAAAACTTTCTCATTAATATAATATAAAATTATTACGTAAAGTGATGAAGGTAGCCCACCTTCTATAACAAAATTAAGCATAAACCATCTGCTCATGAAACTGAAAACAATACGATAAAAAATAAGATATTTTAAATATATACCGATAGCAAAAAATGTTACGGATGTACAAAATAGCCGAAATACTACGTAAAGGTAAATATCCAAAAACAAGTGTAAATAGAGTATGAAGGTTGATGAAACAGCTTAATATCAAGTCTATTGTCATTAAAAAATTCAGGAATTACAGACAGATTCAGCAAAACAATATTAATTGTCAAAATCTTATAAATCAACCCTTTCAGCTAAATATCCTAATCAAATATGGCTTTCTTGACATTACATATATTTATACACTCAAACGTGGCTGGACAAATGTATTTTGGTTTTTTCCTTTCATCACATATCCCTATTTGGAAATATTATACAAAAATTCTAATTGACACGATTCACTAGTTTTCGGATGGACAAGTCACTTTCCACTATTTATAGGATTTCACTCAATAAATACTACCGCAAGGCTTTTCAGCACAATGCTGTGTCATTTAAAGTATAATAGCAAAACCACTCGTAAATGAGTGATTTTGCTATCTATTTTTTCGAGAAGTTCAACTATAAATCATTTACAAAACGATGCAATTATCCAATCACCTGCAGATAGTTCAACATCATAGCCACCACCTTTTTTTGTTATTTTCTCACTACCATCTAAATGTTTCAAACTTTTATTGTTTTTTAAAGAAATTTTGGCAACGGTACTTGCAGTTTCATCATAAACATCGCCCTTTTCGACAGTTCTTGACACGCCACTATTGTTAAATATAGAAATTATCCATTCAGTATCGGTTTGACTTATCAACCAATGTACATTTCCCTCAACATGACACGGTAGCAAATCATTTACTTTATTTTCCAAATCAGCTATATCACCCGTAAGGTCAATAATATGATCGTACTTATACATTGCTGATTTATCATCGGCATGGATAATATCAAAAATATCAGGATATTTACTATTTTGCATTATACGATCCTCTTTATAAAGAGCATCGGTGGAATTTTGAAATATAATGTTCAAATTATGCCAGATTTTTTTTAGTTTATCTGACATATATGGGTCCACAGTCATATTTAAATATTTATTCGGATATTCATGGCTATAACTAATATCAAAAACTTCTAAATCATTGGGTAACACTAAAGCAATTGGATTAAATGGAATAGGCTGGGGCATTTTATTAATAAAGTCAAGAAATTCCTTCTTAACCCTACCATAAGGACTAAGATCAAAATCTATCCAATCATAAAATGTATTGCAAACTCCCCATTCCTCACTTATATAACTTGCTCCGCTCATAAACGCATAACGATGAATTCTTTTTTGCAATGAGCGCGAGCTTCCGCCGTTTTCGCCATATTGGCCAAATGCAAAATCGCCATTATTCGAAATATTCCATTCGTTCATACCGTCACGTTTATAATTACATGAACCAAAAGGCTCTCCGCCCCATGGCTCATAATATATACCCCATGTAATTCCGTTTGTACTAGCCATTCCTCTTGTATATGCAAGTTGTATCCGTGTGTTTGGAATTTGTGCCCCAACCTCGGGCATTAACTGCTTTGCACCTAAGGCAATCTCTACTTTAGGCGCCATAAAATAGCTATCCGCCGGCAGCAATAAGCCATCACACTCACCTTGTCTTTTTTCAAAATTCAGCTTTGCCTGTATAATTAATTCTTTTGCATTATCCGGCTTTTTAAGTCTAGAAAATTCCTCTGCACTGTGTGTTTCCAAAAAAGGAAATTTATACGGATATTTTTCTAAAATCGCTTTAGTGATTACCTCCGCACTACCGCCGATACAATTTGCTTCGGTAAGCCTGTACCAGTCAGAATTTAAATTGGAGATCCATTCATGCATCTGGAATCCTAAAAATTTATCATTTAACATATTTTTATACATAGCAATAATTCGTTTATCAAATTTGTATCCATGGAAAAACACACCGCCAAGAAGTCTGTCCACATAAAAAGTGCGATTTGATTCTCGAATAATCTCATAAAGCTCACTGCCCGTATTTGCGATTACATTAAAACAATCACTTTCATGGTTAAAAACACATTGCGTAATTTTTACACCGCTCGTGTTATCAACCAATCCCCTTTTTATCAAGCCCTTCCAATATATAGAATTATAACCGTGAATATAAGTAAACATAACTATACCTCCAATCAAATTTGATTGGAGTATAGCATAGTTTTAAATATATATCAATACACGATTCTACACGAAGTGTAGTGATTTTAATGTGATTTTTATTTTTGATTTTTACTATTATTAGCGTTTGCGCACAAAATGTGATGGCAAAACAATATAGTGAAAAATATAGTTCAAAAAGCAGCGATGCAACCTTTAATTAAATTAAAGCAATATCAGCTCTTACATTATTTGTATTACTAACAAAGGAAAAACTATACTACACTTACCAACCTTAAATTTCGGCTTAGCCTTTACCTTCTAATTTCATTGTTTTTATTTAATCAAATAACGTAAAAGATGAATATCACATTGAAATGGTTAGTTTTTTCTGCACTTGCTTTTATAGAAACGGAATGTGCTCTACAATTCAAAAAATCCACCAAATGAATTACTCGGAGCAATTCAAATTAGAATTTATGATTGTTGCAGTGGCTTGGCTTCAATTTTTTTCTTAATATGGTTATTTAAATTAGACAAAAAAGTAATATTCTCAGAATTCAAAGAAGTACATCCATACTCAACAATTTCAGTACTTTCAAATGGAATAGCAAACTTTTTGATTATGGTACTTTCGCCTAAAATGCAAGTCTCAGTAATGTTCCCATTAATATCAGTTCAACAAATTTTTTTGTATCAACATTTATGTATAAAGAAGGTTACGTTCTATGTATTTTTCTACCTTTCGAGTATAATATGCTGCAGCTTTCACATCATCATTATCTTGGTATAGGAGTTTTTATATTTACTATTTATATGTGCAACCATTTTAAACCATATAGCAATACATATGTAATTTGCAGTTACGTTATGTTTAAGATAGTTATCAATTAACATTTTAAACCTTTTTGAAATTCGCATATAATCATCATTTACTTGTAAATTAAAGGGGAATATGACTTTGTTGATATCTTCCGAAATATTATTATCAAAATCTTCAATATTCACACGATTAAAATCAAATTCTTCTATTTCTATCGCTACCGATTCAATGCGAATATTTCCATTTTGTGCAGTATAAAACGTACAATTCAAATCTGGCAAGGCAACAAGCAAGCTGTTTGGCGGGCAGTATATTTTATTTCCATCAATATTGGCATAAATTCCGATTTTTACGATTAGAGAAATTTCTATTATTTTTTTACGATAATTATACTTGTTTTTATAGTGATCTGTGGATATAGAACACGCAAATTTTATTTTGGGTATAGACTTCAGTTTCAATTGATAAAAAAATGAAGATGATTTCCGCCTATTATTAATGCTCAATATACACACCCCCTAAACATCAATTATATTAAAAGTTAATAAAATGATTTAGTATACTATACTCATTACACCAATACAATATTTTTATATCTGCACATCGCTCAAAAAAGGTAGTGCTCCCTTATGCAGTCCTATCAATTCACAGTGATGTATAAAAATACTTTTAACTTCAATTCTTAGCCTAAAGTAACCAAAGTATTTATTCTTTGGTATCAATGATTTTTCATGATGAATTGTCAAGTCAAGTGTGCCACTTCATATAGAAAAACATGAATTGGAGATTTCTAACCCAAGCATTTGCAAGGTCTAGAATTAATAAGTAACAAATTTTTAGTCAGTTCTTGTCGATTTATCGGTGTAAGCTTTGTTTTCTTTGGATAAAATTCTCTTAGCAAGCCATTTGAATTTGTATTACTGCCACGCTGCCAAGAGCAGTATGCATCGGCAAAATACAACGGCACATTAAACGCACGTCTTGAAACCATGCTATCAAGTTCCCAATACCCAAAAACATTTCGGTTTTTGACTTCTTTGGAACGTTTTGAGATGGGTATTCCCATAGAGAGTTTGCCGCGTTTCTCACTTTTTCTACGCATGCCTTTTTGACGCAGTTGTTTCACTTCTACAGTAGAAAGTTCATCTGCATAGAGCCAGTTGTAGATTGTTTTGAAACTAATTTGTCCCAATGTCACGGTATGGGCGATTTGCTCTGGTGACCAAGTAGCCAATAGCTTATCCGCTATGACCGCTTCGACTGCCATTCAACCAGTATGGGCTTTATCCTCATATCTATCGTTTCACTCTATCTGTGTTCAGTCGTGACGTGGTAATTCGCCAACTTACAGCCGTTTTGACATGCTACAGTTCCCAAATGAGTTTCCCCATCTAAGTAAGTCAATGAGCGAGAATCAATTTAGGTACATGCCCCTTGCTTGCCAAAGACAAATTCAAGTACACGCGCATATGGGCGCACGGTGAAGTTCGTCCACAAGTAAACCGTCAATCTTGTTTTCCATCTTCTTTTTGATATAAATGCTGATTGGGAAGCAGCGGTATGCATCTGTTGCGACATAGTGGTCGTTGAGGTGAGTTGCTACCTGCATGATGTCATCTCATACCTTGGTAGACCTTATTTTGTCAAGCTCTGCGAGTGGATATTTTCGATTTACAAAATCATAATCACTGATTTTAACCCAATCACTTTGCTCTTGTGCCGATAGAGAATCTCATAGGATTTCATCGCAAAATTCATATTTGTGCTTTTTGGCGGTTTTCCTTTTTGAAAAAATCTGCTGATGCTCTAACATGGTATTTTACAAGATCATCGCTAAGTTCTTCTTCAATAATTTCATTGCAGGTCGGGCATCGAGATGCTCTTTTTCGGTCATTCCATTTGGGTACAGGACGGTGCATATATCCGTCACGATCCTTTTCCTTTGAAATTACCGTAAAAAAGAATAAAAATGACATTGGTATTATTGGTAAAATGAATGTATAAAATTCATTAATTTCTAGTGCATAATATTTTATAAACGTTTTACGTTTTACGTTTTATGAATTTAATCATGTGTAAAACATAAAAAATTAGAAAATAATTAGCAAAAGTTCACATATTATATAAACAAATATCATCAAAATTAACTATATGCATATATAACAAACAGTGATATAATGTAGTTGAACGATAAACCAAAGGAGGGAAGCTAATAATCATTTATAACCTAAAATCCAAGACATATTATCCGGTTATTTTGAAGGAGGAGCATTTATGAAAACAAAAAAAATTGTAAGTATTGCATTAGCTAGCTTAATGGTAGTTTCTATTTTTGCTGGATGCAGCAAAGACCCCGTTGATAGCAATGTACCAAGCTCAAAACCAGAATCAACCAAGACACCTGATGAAAAAGTAACTCTGAAACTGGGTATCTGGCCAGATGACACAATGACAGATGAAATTAAAATGCATGAGGGATTTGTAAAAACCTATAATGAAATCCATTCAAATGTTGACGTTGTTCCAGCTTATTACAAGTATGCTACCGATACTTTTGTATCCATGGCAGAAGCCGGAAATCTTCCAACTATTTTTGAATCATGGTATACCGAACCACAAAAGCTGATTAAAGGTGGCTTTGTTAAAGACATTACCGATATTCTTAAAGAACGCGGTTGGCTGGATGCAATCAATCCTTCTATTCGCAAGTTGATGAGTGACGACAGTGGTAAAGTCTATGGTATTCCTCGTGATGGATATGCTCTTGGACTAATGTGCAACGTAGCACTTTTCAAAGAAGCTGGGCTTGCCAACGCTGACGGAACGATTCAATACCCAAAGACATGGGAAGAATTAGCTCAAATCAGCAAGACTATCAAAGAAAAAACTGGTGCGGCTGGTCTATGCTTACTCGCAAAGGACAACGCAGGTGGTTGGCATTTCAGTAACATTGCATGGAACTTCGGTGCAGATCTTTGCTCTGTAGATGCAAATGGCAAGTTTATATCCAATTTGGAAAGCGCTGAAGCCATTGCTGCAATGGAATACGTAAAGAGCCTAAAGTGGGATTATAATGCACTAACAGCTGATCCTACATCTGAAGACTGGGCTACTGGATTTACAGAATTAGGTACTGGAGTTGCTGCTATGTACATCGCTGCAAATGACGCAGTTATGCAGCCTACTTATTCCAACGGCCTCCCAGTAGGAGATCTCACTATAGTTCCTCTTCCTGCTGGCCCTAAAGGTCAATATTCACTATCCGGTGGTACTCCTTATATGTTCGCTGCAAATGCAACAGATGCAGAAGTGAATGCAGCACTTGATTATTTGGAAATAATGGGTAAGGCTCCGGTAGCTTCAGAAGCAGCTATCAAGGGTATGGAAGATGATGCAAAATATCGTGTAGACAATGGCATCCCTGTTATTGCTCGTTTCCCATGCTGGACCAAGACTGAATTATTGGATGCTGAGAAGAAAGTACTCGACAAATTCAACAATGTAAACCCTGCTCTATATAATGATTATTTCGCTATCACTAAGAAGGAAGGCAATCTGCGTATGGAAGAAGAGGGCGATGCCCAAGCTATGTACGCTGAATTGACCAATGTTATACAAGCGGTTATTACTAACAAAAAGGCAGATGTAGCGGCACTAATGAAGACTGCAAACAAAAATTACCAGACTATACTTGATACCACGCTCAACAAATAGTTTATTTTACATTGAAATTCACTGGGGTTTCCGGAAATTCCGGAGCCCCAGTGCTATTATCATTATTAAATTGAGGTGAGATAATTGCCAAAACTTTTTACAAAGTCAAACACAGGCTCTGCCAAATTCCGTAAAGATTTCAGCGCATGGATGATAATGCTCCCCTCTATTATTTTGTTTGCATTTTTTGTTTGGGAGCCACTATTAGAAAGCGTACGTCTTTCATTGTATACAGCTCAGGGGATTCGTCTGAGGGAATTTGTTGGTCTAGAAAATTATTTTACAGTTTTTCAGCACCCTAGCTTTATGCCGGCAATCCGAAATACATTCGTTTATATTTTCTGGTCTTTGATTCTTGGATTTTGGATTCCAATTCTGCTTGCCTGTCTTGTCAGCGAGACTGTGCATCTGAAAGGTTTCTTCCGTGTTGGTATGTATTTCCCAAATATTATGCCGGGTCTTGCCGCGGTATTGATGTATGGGTTTTTCTTTCGTCCTGGTCCTACGGGTGTATTGAATATTATTTTAGAAAAAATCGGTGTTGGTCCACTGCTTTGGCTGACAAATCCACACTGGACAATACCTTTAATTGTCGTTTCGATGACATGGAAGTCTGCGGGAAGTACCGCACTCATTTATATGGCAGGTATCAGCAGCATTAATCCAGAGCTGTATGAAGCAGCCACAATTGACGGTGCGAAGCCTTTCTCCCGATTGATACATATTGTTCTTCCAAGCATTTTTGGATTGGGCAAAACAATGCTGATTGTTCAGATTATTGCAGTGTTCCAAATCCTTTACGAGCCGCTGGTTATGACCAACGGTGGTCCTAATAATGCAAGTATCTCCATTATGCAGCTTGTTTACAAGTACGCTTTTGAGGCATATAACTACCCAATGGGTGCAGCTTTATCAGTCATCATCTGTATAATTTTAGGATTGCTGACTATGCTCTATTTCCGAGTTACTCGGAACAATAAATAAGGAGGCTCAAAAATGTTCTTTCGTAAATACAAAGAAAAGACAGACGGCACAATTCGCTTTTACGATTTGCATTCATCAGGTGTTAAGGTTGCCAGTGTGTTGATTTTTATTATCTGTATTCTTGCGGTTGTGGTGGCACTGTTCCCACCAATCTGGGTATTTTTGGCGAGCTTTAAAGATATTGCCGAATTTCGGAGAGAGCCAACTTTGCTGCCCTCAAACTACGATTTTGGTAAATTTATTAAGACATGGAACGATTTGAAATTCGCAAGATATTACATAAATTCAGGAATTTCTGTTGCAGGCAGTGTTGTTTGTGCAGTTGTGTTCAACGGTTTACTGGCATATGTTTTGGGAATTCTGCGTCCAAAAGGGCATAAGATTGTCTTTGCTCTGGTCATGTGGAGTATGCTGATTCCTCCGACAACCAGTATCGTTGCGTTGTTTGTTAATATCAATCGAATTGGTCTTCAAGGTAGTTTTATACCTCTATGGTTATCTTTTGGAGCCAATGCTTTCTGGATGATTTTGTTCAAAGAGTTTTTTGAAGGCTTGCCTAAGGATTTTCTGGAAGCCGCAAGGTTAGATGGTTGCTCTAACTTGCAAATTTTCTTCAAAATTATTCTGCCGCTTTCTAAATCTATCATAATGGTGGTTGCTATTTTTGCTGTCACTGCATCGTGGTCTGATTTCCTATTACCGTATCTTACCCTTTCTGGCTCAGGCAAAGATACTGTAATGATTCGTTTGTTCCAGTTCCGTACTTCTAAGGCGACTGATGTAGATATTCTGCGAGCCATTGCCTTCTCTATCATTCCGCCCACAATTATTTTTGCAATTTTCCAAAAACAAATATCAGGTAATGTAGTTACCGGAGGAGTCAAGGGGTAGATGATGTATGAAAAAATACGCTGACAAATATTTAGAAGTGGATCCATGGCTTGTAATAGAGTCTTCTTTTGATCCGTCATATGCACGTGTTTCGGAGTCGCTTTTTTCATTAGGAAACGAATATATGGGTATACGCGGTTATTTTGAGGAAGGCTATTCCGGGGATAGTCTGCAAGGCAGCTATGTAAATGGCATCTACGGACGACGTTCAATTCCTAAAAGCGGATACTGTGGAATGCTGGATTCCACTGAATTTATGATTAATACAGTCGATTGGCTTTATCTAAGATTGTCCTGCAACGGAGAAAAACTTGATTTAGCTCAGTGCAAGACGGAGAATTTTGTACGCACCCTAGATCTTAGCTCGGGAGTCCTGACTCGTAGCTTTATCTGGGCATTATCAGACGGCACAAAAGTAAAAATTTGTTTTGACAGGTTCCTTTCAATGGAACAACCTGAGTTCGGCGGTCAAAGAATGACTATCAACGTGCTGGAAGGAACAGCAAACCTGCAATGGGCAGCGGGGCTCGATTTCTCCAGACCGCATATTTCCGTTGGTGCAAATCTGTGGGATTGTGATGAAATTATTAGTTCTCCCGACTTTTGTGCACTTACCGGTACAACCCAAAGCACACAGCAAAAAATTTATGCCGCTTGTACTTTTCAATTTGAACCAGAAGTATCAATTGAGTCAAAACAAGGCAAAAAACTTGCGGCTTCTTTATTTTCACTTACTCTCCAAAAGGGTGAGCATACCTCCTTTACCAAAATTGCAGCGATTGTATGCTGTCGAAGTATTGAAGATGAGGATGCTTTCATTAAGCGCCGTCAGCAAATAGCAGAACTATTGCCAACCCAGTCTTTTGATAAATTAAAAAAAGAAAATGCCTCATGGTGGAAACGTCAGTGGAAAATTTCTGATATTCAAATTGAGGGTGATGATGAAAATCAGCAAGGAATACGCTACTGTATTTTTCAAATGCATCAAACCCTACATACAGCCCGCTATGGAGCTATAATCGGGGCAAAGGGTCTGACGGGAGAAATGTACAACGGAAACACGTTCTGGGATACAGAAGTGTATTGTCTTCCTTTTTATGTATTTAATAATATAGCGGCTGCCAAAAGTATTTTGCAATTCCGATATGACACGCTGCCACAAGCACGAAAACGCGCTGCCTCACTGGATTGCAAGGGTGCATTTTATCCGATTGCAACAATCAGCGGACTTGAATGCTGTGATTTATGGCAACATGCAAGCCTGCAGCTTCAAGCTTCAACTGGCGTTATGTATGGGCTACAGACTTATATGAAAATTACAGATGATAGAGACTTTTTATACCATCAAGGCATCGAAATGTTGGTGGAAATTAGCCGCATGCTTGCTACCCGAGGGGCATGGAATTCCCAAACGGGCGCCTATGGATTTTACAGTGTAATGGGTCCGGATGAGTTCCAGATGATGGTCAACAATAATGCCTACACCAACTTTATGGCAAAAAAGACATTCTTGTACACGATAAAAACATTGGCAGATTTGTATGAAGAAAGTCCCGACCAGTATGGATTGCTTTTCAAAAAACTTGCTATTTCATCAGCTGAGCTGGTTGAATGGAAAGAAAAAGCAGAACGTATGGAAATGAAATATGATGCAAAAGACCAACTATTTGAACAGCAGGACGGTTTCTTTAGTCTGCCTCATGTGGATATTAATAGTATTTCTGTTGATCAGTTTCCCTTGTATTCCCATTGGTCTTATGAGCGTATCTATCGAAACGACATGCTCAAACAGCCGGATGTTTTGATGTTTATGCTTATGTATGCCTCGGAATTTTCAAACGAACAGCTGGAGCAGAATTACAACTACTACGAGCCTCGTTGTATCCATGAAAGCAGCCTTTCGCCCTCCGTCCATTCCATTTTGGCACAACAGCTGGGCAAGGAAGAGGACGCTTACCGCTTCTTCCAGTTCTCCACCCGTATGGATATGGATAACTATAACCGCAATACATGTGAAGGCTTGCACACGACTTCAATCGCAGGTGCATGGATGAATGTAGTATACGGATATGGTGGGCTACGCAGTGATGGTGAAAAACTGGTTCTTAATCCAAGCATTCCCGAGGGCTGGCAGAGTTATTCATTCTGTCTGCTTTATAAGAACAGTATCATTCAAGTGCATACCAGTGTAGATAAAGCAGAACTTAAGATTCTGGAGGGGGAATCAGTGGAGCTGGTTCTTTATGGTGAAACGGTTACAATTGGGGCAGAACCGATTATACGCCCTATCCCCATTAGGAGAGCACAATGATGGACTGGTGCCTTACTCAAACGGGTCACGACCCAAATGAATCTGCTGATAAAGGAAACCGCTTTTTTATTGGGAACGGCTATCTTGGGGTGCGCGGCACCTTGGATGAAGATACACGTCAGCAGTTGACGGCTGTAAATCTGGCTGGCATCTATGACCAAGTTGGTGAGGGCTGGCGAGAGCCGCTTAATGCCCCAAATCCTTTTTTTACGGCGATTGAATGCAATGGTGAAATGCTTTCACTTACTTCAAGAGTGCCAATACAACACCAGCAGAAGTTGGATTACCGCCATGGTCTTATGAGCAGGCATACCGTTTGGCCCTATGGGTCAGGTAGCGTGACTGTTCAAAGCGAACGTTTTGTCAGCATGAATCACAAGCATCTTTCGGCCGCTTGCTACACAATTTCATCTGAAAATACCGACGCACAGATCGCTCTTCACTTTGGTATTGACGGAGATGTGTGGGATATTCATGGCCCGCATTATTCAAATATTGATTTTTCACTACAGGATACAACATTGCTATGTTCAGCATATGTTCAGAACAGCACAAAGCAAGTGGCCGTATGCCGTCGTACTATCCTTCCAAAGGGTATTTCCACACAATTTAATGGAGATGGCCGCACAGGGAAATATACCGCAGAATTGCATCTTACCGCAGGAGAAAAAATCACAATTTCATCGCTCAATGCAGTTTACACCACGAATGATAGTGATGATCCTACAAGTGCAGCATTTCACGCTGTTCAAGAACTGCCTGAAAATAGCTATGCGAATGAACGTGCCAAAAGCTGTGCTGAATGGGAAGAACTATGGAAAGTATGTGCAATTGAACTCGATGGTGATTCTGGGGCGATGGAGGCTGTCAACTACTCATTGTATCACCTGAACTGCGTTGCTCCACCAATTGATAGTAACTTGAGCATACCAGCTCGTGGTCTTTCGGGGCAAACATACAAGGGCGCTATTTTCTGGGATACAGAAATGTTTATGCTCGACTATTACCTGCACNNTAACTGATGTCTTTACAGGTCGCCCCATGCGTACATATTTTAGGGATAAACAGGTTCATATTTCTGCCGCAGTAGCCCATGCAATCCTTCATTACGTGATAGTTTCCCATGATTTGGATTTATTGGCCAAAGGGGGTGCACGCACAATTTTGGAGTGTGCCCGTTTTTACTGGTCCCTGCTTTTAAAACCTGTTACAAAACAGCACTATGAAATTTGGGACGTTATCGGCCCCGACGAATACCATGAGCGTGTCAATAACAACGTGTATACAAATCGCATGGCATTAGATACCTTTCAGTCTGCCCACAAAGCAATCCAACTGCTGAAAGAAAAAATTCCAGATGCATATGAACAGCTTTGCAAAGAAGCGAATTGGGATACTTTATCCCAACAGCTGTGTGATGCAGAAAAGAAGCTGTATATTCCTCAGCCGAATGCTGATGGAATCATTGAACAGTTTGATGGATATTTTGGATTAAAGGATGTAGAACTGAACGTTGTTCGCAGTTTCTTAAAGGATTCGCGGGAATACTGGGGCGGGGCATATGGAGTTGCGTCGGATACCCAAATCATCAAGCAGGCAGACGTTGTCACGATGTTGGAGGTATTCCACTCAGAATATCCTGTCGAAATCCTCAAAGCAAATTGGAATTATTATGAACCACGGACAGAGCATGGCTCTTCGTTAAGCGCCTGTATGTATGCTCTGCTGGCCTGTCGCTTTGGGGCGGCGGATTGTGCCTACCCGTTTTTCATGAAATCGGCTACAGCAGAAATTAAAGGCGGAGGTAAACAGTGGGCTGGGCTTGTCTACATTGGCGGAACCCATCCGGCGGCCGCGGGCGGTGCACGGACGACCCTGGTTCAAGGTTTTTGTGGGTTGGATTGTACGGGCTCTGAGCCAACGCTCCACCCATGTCTGCCATCCCATTGGAAAAGTGTTGTTTTTAGATTTTATTTTCATGGAATGTTATATCGTGCACAGATAACGCCAAATGAGGCCGTAATTCTGAGAGAAAACGAATAAGGATACAGCAGTAATCTATAAAAAACGGAGGAAAAAAGCATGAAATATAAAGCCGTTATTTTTGATCTGGACGGAGTTATCTGTTTCACAGACCACTACCATTATCTGGCATGGAAACAGCTAGCTGATAAGCTGGGTGTACCCTTTGATGAAACAATAAATGATCGTCTTAGAGGTGTAAGTCGAATGGAAAGCCTCGACATTATTCTTGAGAAATCAAGCATCTCAATATCCTCGGAACAAAAATTGGAAATGGCTGAAAATAAAAATAATCTTTACCGTGAATTTTTATATAAAATGAGCTCAAAGGATTTGACGGAAGAGGTTAGTAGAACACTTCACTCTCTGCGTGATAAAAAGTGTCTGTTGGCAATAGGTTCATCCAGTAAAAACACTCCTCTTATTTTGGAACGGATTGGATTAGACGGATTTTTTGATGCCATATCAGATGGCAACAGCATCGCACGTTCAAAGCCGGATCCTGAAGTGTTTCTGAACGCGGCTGGCATACTGGGGCTTTCCCCATCCGACTGTCTGGTAGTTGAAGACGCAGGTGCAGGAATAGAAGCCGCAATTGCAGGCGGCTTTGACAGTGCTGCAATAGGCGCGGCAGCCTCATTGGGTCGTGCCACATATAATCTAAATAGGTTTGATGACCTACTCAAAATTGTTGAGGCATGAGATTAAAAAGGGGTGACGATATGGAAAAAACTGAAATGGGAAAAGGAAATCAAAAAGGGAAAATTTTTACCGTTGTCTTAACCATTTTTGCATTTGCTGCAATCCTTTGTTGTATTCTTCTGTTTCTTAAAGGAACAAAGACAATTGAGCAAAAGCTAACTTTGTACGAAGGACCTAACTCGTTGCGTGAGTCCACGGCGGAGGATCGTGTTTCTGCAAACGAGGAGGAACACAGCATCGCACTGCTGCACAGCGGAGATACGCAGGTTAAAGTAAATGGATATGATTGTTTTGTATATGATACCACAGTAAATAATACCCATACATGGGCAGCCAACTATCTTCCTAAGCTGTCCCGTACTCCAGTAACCTATTTTGACTTTTCCGGAAGTGCAAGTATTGAGGTTGCGGTGTCCGATTTGGAAATCAAAACGGCTTCGGTTTCTCCAATTTCTTTAAAGATTGAGCTGAAGATTGATAAGAGAAAAGGGAAAGTTTCTTTTGCTATTACCGAGCCGGGTTCCTACACAGTTCAATTCAATGATTCCCCAGACCATGCGGTACATATTTTTGCGAATGCCTATCAGGAAAATCTCCAACAGAAGAGCATTGATGATTTGATTTACATTGGCCCCGGTGAGTGGAATATAGACCGAATCGAGGTAAAAAGCGGTCAAACGCTGTATCTTTCAGGCGGCGCAGTTGTCCACGGTACTGTTTACGCTGACAATGCAAAAGACATTAAGGTGTTGGGCAATGGTATTATTGATGGTTCACATCAACCTACTTGGAAAGGAACAGCCGCAAGAGTGCCAATTGATTTTCGTGACTGCGAGAATGTTACAGTTGATGGGCCGATTATTCTAAACTCCAACGCGTGGAATCTAAATCTATATCAGGTGAATGGTGGTATCATCAATAATGTTAAAATCATCTCTGCAAGACCGAATGGGGATGGCATTACTTTGCAGTCATGCCAGAATATCGATGTGAAGAATTCATTCGTACGCAGTTGGGATGATAGTCTGGTGCTTAAAAACTATGATGCCAGTACTGAGGGCATAACGTTTCGCAAAATGACCCTTTGGACAGATCTTGCCCAAAGCATGGAGATTGGGTACGAGACAAACAAGGGCAGCATTAAGGATGCTTTTATGCACAATATTTTGTTTGAGGATATCGATGTGATACACGCACTCCATAAACCTGTGATTTCCATACATAATGCCGATGATGCGCTGATCTCAGATGTCATCTTCCGTAATGTCACTGTGGAAAACGCCAGGATGGGTCTGGGCGATGCCGGGCAAAACAATCAGCTGATTGATATGCATATTACACGCAACGGCGGCTGGTCCACAACCAAAGAAAGAGGTCAAATTCGAGATGTTATAATAGACGGAGTCACTGTATTACATGGCTTGTTATCCCCGTCCCGTATTCAAGGCTGGAATGAGGATTATACCATTGAAAACGTAAACATCAAGAATCTTACCATTTTGGGAAAGAAAATCACTTCCTTTGAGCAAGGAAAATTTTCTGTACATGAACTTTCTACCAAGAACATCACCATTGAATAGGAGTAGTGTAGTATGAAAAAACGAGCAATCTTAATTACAGTAGATATTGTCGTGTTGGCTGCTGCACTGCTTTTTTGCGGAATCAAAATCATTTCCAGCCAGCAAAAGCCAATTAATCCTGCAAATGTACAGATTATTGAAAACAATGATAGCCTGACGGCACAAGCCCATCCAGACTTTATTGTGGAAACAGTTATTCCCCCCGTGCCAGAGGGATCAAACGTTGCTTTGGGCAAAAAAGTAACCTCCAATGGAAACACCGTCCCTTATGTACCGGCTCGTACAGTAGATGGAAAAACAAACGGCGGTTTTTATTGGGAGGGTAAAAAAGACCAATATCCGAACCTTATTACAATAGATTTGAAAGAAACCTATACATTAAACACTGTGCGGGTTTGCCTAAGCCCTGAAGCAGTTTGGATGGCACGCTCACAGGAATTTTCCGTGCTGATAAGCGATGATGGTGAAAACTTTATGGAACTGATACCCAGCCAAGCCTATAAATTTGACCCTAAAACCGGAAATCTGGCTGATATTCAATTTGAGCCAGAAACGGCTGGACGCTTTGTACAACTATCTTTCACTTCAAACAGTGGAGGCAACGCGGCTCAAGCAGCGGAAATAGAAATCTACAGCAGATAATGCAGATTACAAAAGAACACACCCTGAGGCGGAATCAAAAAACCGCTTTAGGGTGTGTTCTCTATTTATAATTTTCGTACACTATCACGTACCTTCAAATGAACCGGTAAAATCGCACTTTGCATAGACGGAGGGTTATTTTCCAACAGACCCATCATAAAGTCTGCAGCGATTTCACCTTTTTTAGCGGTATCCTGATGAACTGTGGTGAGCATAGGCATAACAAGTCGGCACAAATTAATATCGTCAAATCCGATGATTGAAATGTCGTCCGGAACTTTTCGTCCACTTTGCTGCAGACCAGACATAATTCCAGCCGCAAGAATATCCGCAGTGGCAAAAATAGCCGTGATATCATTTCGCTCGGCCAGTTTGGTACCCAGAGCCATCGTACTATGGGTAGCAAATTCTGTTTCAAAAATCAAATTTTCATCAAAGGGGATGCCGGACTCCTTTAGAGCCTTTTTATAGCCGCATAACCGTTCAAATACAACGCCGCCTTCGTGCAACGGCGGACATGCAAAAGCAATATGATGGTGATTATTTTCAATCAGATAACGAGTTGCGATATAGCCGCCCTGATAATCCTGTAGTCCAACATTGAACATATGATGATAATCGCTCAAATAACTGTCTATGAGTACAGTCGGTTTGTTGAGTTTTGAAACGGTATCGAAAAAATCATCCTCAAAAATGCCAGTTAAAAAGAGCCCGTCCACATTCCAATTGGTGAGAAATTCGTGCAGATCATCAGAATCCTCTACCGTACGAAGCATGAGATAGTACCCATTCTTGCGCAAGGTATCTTCAATTGAACTAATAAAAGCACTGTGAAATGGATCCCCCATAAAGCCGCCTCCACCGTCTTTATTCGGAACCAGATGATTAATAATTGCCACCACCTTGGATGAACGAGAAACAAGTGCCCGAGCAGACATATTAGGGACGTAGGATAATTCCTTAATGATATTGTTGATAAGTTCTATCGTAGCGGGCGAAACCCTATTAGAGCGATTATGGATTACATTTGACACTGTTGTATAGCTTACGCCAGCTTTATGTGCAATATCTTTAATTGTAGCCATAGAACACCGTCTCCTTTAGTATAGTTGCGTTAATTTTAAGGTTAACGTAAAATCTAATTTTAATTATAGCATATTTTTTGAATTTTGTATATAATCTCTTCTGAATTTGAGGTAAAAAAGAGAATTAAGTGTCAAATCATACTTTATCCTGCTATATATCTTTAGATTTCACCTTCTTCTTTTAAAGGAATTAGGTAATGTATCTATGTTAAGCAATAAAAGTCTCCATCCCTTTCGTTATTCATATTGGTCATGGTATAATGAACTGGACATCAAGTTAAGAACAAAGTGTATTAACTGCCCAGCTATCATTTTACGCTCTTCATTTTGGGCACTCTCAAACTCATCTGCCCAACTTAGAAACTGGTCGTAATAATAGCCTATTTTACTAATTGCCTGCTTTTTGTCCGCTAATTACTTTGAAAGTTGTGCTAATTGTGTATTGGTAGTATCAAGTTGTGTTTGAATGGATTCGATTGCCTCCCTTAACTGACTTGCAGTAAAACTACTTTCCCCTACTAGTGCATTGGCAATTTCCATATTCAATGACTGCAGTTTTTCACCAAGCTTATCACTGTCATCACAAGCTACGATTTGTGCTTGATATTTTCTTTCAATCGCCTTATCCTGTGGGATTTCCTTAATTTTGTCAAAATATCTATGTAGCACATCGACAACAGCCATATCTACCTTACTTGAAATATATCCTGATTGCCCACCGCAATCTGTGGTGGCATGAGCCTTTTTGTTGCATATATATTTATTCTTGCTGGCACGATATTCACTACCATCTTTTCTGGTATACCTATCTACATACTTTGTAGTAACATGCGAGAGCCACAGTGTCCGCAAAATATATTCCCCGAAAGAAGTGTCGCTCCCTTGGTATTGAGTGCAATAGTTCTTTCTTCTTGATAGTCAGAGTTGCGTTGGTCGAGATTTTCCTTTGCATGTGCAAATGTGTCTAAGTCCAGCATTGCTAGTTCATCAATAAATGGTGAAATGTTGTCTTTTGCTACGAAATACCCACAATACAATAAGTTTCTCAAAATACGATTGATAGTCATGCTTTGAAACTTACTCCCCTTGTGGGTTCTATAGCCTTGATTATTGAGAAAGCTTGCAAGCCTATGAGAACCATAGCCTTCCTTTACAGTCTTCTCAAAGATAAGTTTTATAACTTCTGGTTCATCTGAAACTATCTCTAGGTCATGAACTTCATTTCCTTTTTTATTGAGCCGTCCCCTCTTTACAGCTCGATATCCAAATGATACTGTGCCGCCAGTATAAAGTCCCTCTTCAATCATTTGGCGCATTCTGGTTCTTATTCTAGTCGAGGTTTTAAGACTTTCACCACTTGACTGCCAATAGCCAATGTAGTTCATCAGCTTGTCAACATGATTTTCAAAACGCTGTTCATCCTCTTGGGTGCTCCAAACCTCAATCCCCTGTTTAACAAACCATTCTACTACAAAGGGAGTTTCATCATCACGTCTGCCTAATCTATCAAACATATATACCAACAGTATATCGAATTCATCATTTAATGCCGCTTTTTTTAGTTCTTGGATGGCGTCCCTATCCTCTGCGGATACCTTAAAACCCGATACGCCCTTTCTGAATACTCCTTGACGATTGTCCATCCCTGATTTTGTGAAAAACGAGTGCACTCAATCTTTTGCATTGGAATATCGTCGGTTGTTTTGTCAACCTGCCCTAGGGTTGATACTCTATATAAACAATATACTCTTTTTCATTGTGTCCTCCTGTAATCGCTTTTTACAAGAAATACACCGCATTCACTTTTCAAAATACCATGCGTATATTATACTCTTAGTAATTTATCTTGTCTAGTGTTCTACGGTGTTTAAAATATCAATATCCATTCTTTGCTGCTGTTACCCCATGTTTTTCTGGATATCTACTTACCCGTTAACGAAACCTTACATCTGATGCTCTATGCTCAAATGATTATCTAATCCTATACGCTCTGCCGCAACCATACGATGATGCCCTGCAAGAATTTCATACCTGCCTTTGATTTTGGGATGTGTGCGAACAAGTAGGGGTGTCAATACACCATATTGCCTAATACTTTCAATAAGCTCGTCTAATCTAACACACTCCCTTACCCTAAACGGGTGCTTGGAGTAGGGCAATAACTCGTATAAACTAACTATTGCAACCGAATTTTCTGGGTTATCATTGCCACACCCACCAAAAAGCATATCAAGTGATGGAACATTTTTCGTACTCATTCAAACATGCCCCCTATTGCAAGAAATTCCTTTCCGAAGTTCTCAAAGGCAATTGCTGCCTTACTTTTAGATGCGTATTCAAAGATGCTTTTCTGTTCTAACTTTGCTCTGCCAATCTGTAAGGTTCTTGGAATTTTTGTATCGTAAATTTTAATTACCTCACCAAATGTATCATATGTTTTTTGTAGTATATCCCTCGTTAGTACAGATCGTTCCACAACCATATTCATTAATATTCCTTCAACTTCTAGACTTTTGTTGAGGTTGCGCCTTATTTGTTGGATGGATTTTACAAGTAGTTCAGCACCTGTGTTGGAATCTTCTTCCGGTGAGGAAACAATCAGCACGCTATCACTTGCCACCAGAGCATTGACTGTCATAAGTCCCAATGATGGACCACAATCCAGAAAAATATATTGATACTCTGATTTAATTTTATCAAGTACACTTTTTAATGTGAATTCACGCTGAATAACACTGACCATTTGCAGTTCCAAAGCAGCTAGGCTCTCATTGCAGGGAATATAATCAAGTTTGCCACTATGCTTAATAAATGTTTCAGATGTGGGCAACTGTTCATCCTGCATTACCGCCCACATTGGATCAACAATTGTACCACCTACAGTTGCTATTTTGGGCTCACCAAATCCTGTGGAAAGATTTCCTTGCGAATCAATATCCACCAAAAGAACCCTCTTTCCCTGCTCCGCTAGATAATATCCTAAATTGCGCGCGGTAGTTGATTTTCCGACTCCACCCTTTCTCGATGCCACAGAAATTATTCTACACTCACTCATTTTAAATTCCTCCTTTTTTCATTTCAAACTGAAATAACGTTGAAGTAATTTGAAAAATAGAAAACACCTGTAGAAAATCTACAGGTGGCGGTGTAATCTTGTATTAAATTGCTTTTGACACTGGGCTGTTTCTACAAACGCTCACCCACCGTCAAAATGTACTTTTTGCATTTTTCTCAGTTTTTCAATGTTCTTGTGACCTACCACTGGATATGACAAAGCCCACAAACGTAGTGTTTATGGGCTTTTAGTGGCTCCCCTTGTTGGACTTGAACCAACGACCCTGCGATTAACAGTCGCATGCTCTTGAATACGTTGCGGTGTAACATAGAAAAGACTTATTGTTGTTCTTTGCTATTACTTTTATTTTTGCTCCAATGATTGTTATTTGAGAGATATGGAATTTATTAAGCAATCTAAGATGGTAACACACAGTTTTCGCAATATTTGCCTCTCTAGCAACTCTATTCAATCAATTGGTTTGGTCACTTCAGGGCAAAGGGTGCATGATTATAATTTTAATCCCACATCCTTCAACCTTGCGACTGATGTAGATTTAAAGAATATCATTACTACCATAAATGAAAACCAGAATAAACCCATATGGTATTTTGATGAGAAAACAAAGCATATGCTTTATGTCAGAAGTGTTAATGATG
>DBGA01000065.1 GCA_002295325.1 Ruminococcaceae bacterium UBA866
ATCTTCTTTTCCACACTATTCCCTCCACAATTTATATAAATATTATATTACAACACTGATTATCTTTTAACAAACTTACTCAATAATTTACCTATTATTTCCTCTTTACGCTAAAGTCTCCATTTCACTCATTTTCCATTGCTCCATATTATACAATATTAACCAGAAGCGAGTATATAGCATAATTTGCTAATCGAATACATTTTTAGTTGCATTCAATTTTGTTCTTTTCATTTTCATTGTTTAACTGTTTATGTGGATTCTTATATCCCAACACAAATATCAATAGCTAAAATTAAAGGTATTCAAAATCAACAAAAAATGTAGTATAATAGCAAATAAGGTTATATGATATAGATAATTTAATTGTGTATAATGTTCTTAATAAAACTTTATCTAATTAATTTTTATGAGGGAGCTAATACAATGAGAAAAAAATTATTCAAGGTAAGCCTTTCGCTGTGTCTTTCAATAATAATGTTATTCTCTGCTACAGTAACAGCGTTTGCACAATTACCCAAAAGTCAATTAATCACATCGGGATTTAAGAACTACGTTAAAGATTTGCCTTACACAACTAATATTCCTGCAAGTCAAAACTTTCCCGATTCGGGCATGGGGTTAGAACTAACAGACGGTAAATATGATCCTTCCACAGTTCCAACATATCAAAATTCTGCATATGTCGGATTCTTCAGGGCATATTGTGCTCAACCATATGTAGAAATTGTGATTGATTTAGAGAAAGAATACGATATAAAAGAAATTCAATCTAACTTCTTACATAGTGGGCCAACGGGCATATCTTACCCTGCATCTGTCGATTTTTCTGTTTCAAACACTAAAGATAATTTTATAAATATAATGACTTTTAGTGAGCGACCAACTCCACAAAAGGACAACGAAACTCATAAATATATTGCGTCAACAGCCCAAACCGCACGTTATGTTATGGTTCGTTTCGAAATAGGTTATGGTGGAGATGCTTCTGGAGAGGGTAGATACCCTTGGACAATGATAGACGAAATAGAAATTAAGGATTTAACTGGTAAAAATGTTGCAATGGGTAAAACTTATACATTCACAGGTAGTTGTGAATGTAAAGATGCACAACATCCAAAGCCTAACCCTGCTTACCCAGATTCAGTACCAATACCTGCTGAATTGACAAACGAGATTAAAGCACAAACAACAGATATAGATGAAGCTGCATGGCAAGGTCACTTTGAATCGCATGGGAAAACACGTAGAGTTGTAATTGATTTTGGTGCAGGAAAAGACTCTGCAATTGGTAAAATTGCTGTGAATTTTTTAAAAAATACCTCTACTTCAACCGTAGTAAACTTACCAAACAGCGTTACCTATTCTTATTCAAAAGATAATGTAACCTACACTACAATTAAAACAACCATACCAACATCTAGCTTAGACGAAGAAATTGTACCAGTAGTATGGACTGCTAACAGCAGCACCGAATTTGTGGATGCACGTTTTATTAAAGTCGAATTTGATATTAACGGTGCAACATTTTTAGATGAAATTGAAGTAATGACCCCCTATGTTGGTGGAACAGGTTTTGATCCAAGTCAAATGACTGGTTATACCAAATTGTCCGATCAATTAGCGTATACTATTTCTCCAAAAGAGAATTTTCAATATCCTGATAAGGCTAATGCCTTATCAGATGGCGTTTTTGCAAGTGTTGAGTCATTTAGACAGCCAGGTTGGGTTGGTAACTATATTAACGACCCAATGGTAACTTATACATTCGATCTAGGTGCAGATAAGGCTGTATCTGCTATTGGTCTTAGCACACTAAACATGCCAAGCGCAGGTATTGGTCTACCTGATTCTATTGACTTTCAAGTTTCTTTAGACCAAAAAACATGGACAACTATTTATAAAAATCCTAAGGTTACATCAACAACAAATTATGATGGAACTATTCTACTTGATTGGAAAGCAAGCGAAAATCTTATTGCAGGAAAATCAGGCACAGAAGTTAAAGCAAGATATGTAAGAATTCGTGCATTAACAAGCAACCCATGGCTATTTGCAGATGAAATTGAAATTTGGGGTAAATCCGATTTAACTTCTGCAGTTGCACCAGATTCTGCCTTACAAGAAAAAGAAGAATACTTAAAACCATCTCTAGAAGCTACTGATGGCATTAAAGATCTTGTTTTAACTTATAACCAAGGGAATACCGACGGTATAGGCAATTGGAACAAAGAAGATTTCACTCCATACTTAGTTTACCAAAACCAAGAAAAGACTATTACCGACACCATGTTTGACGGAGTTCTTTTTATTGCAATCAACTCCTTTTATGAAAATGGGGCTTGCAGATATTTCACAAGCACTTATGGTGAACAAGTACCATCAAACAAAACCGACTGGGATTGGTATTTAAATAAGACTTTAGACGCTAACGGTGATATGGCAGCGTTAAATGAAGCAGCAAAAGAAGCTTCAAAAACGCTTAACAATCCAAACTATAAAGTTAAGGTTGTTATTACAGTTCCATACCCAGATGAAAAACAAACTGATTTTGGAACATTACCAGGCGGTGATCATTCCTTAAACTTTTCTACACAAGCTCAAAGAGAAGCTGCTCTAAAATGGTATGTTGAAACAGCAAAATCTAAATTCATAGCAGCAAACTACTCTCACCTAGATTTATCCGGTTTCTACTGGTTAAGTGAAAATGCAGAGGGTGCTGGCTTAGCTAAATACACTGCAGACCTAGTTCATAAATCAGATGCAAACTTTGCCGCAAACGAATTAAAATTTTTTTGGATTCCATATTACGGCGTTGGTGCAATTCACAAATGGCAAGAGATGGGCTTCGATGCTGTTGCTTATCAACCAAACCACTATTTCACAGGTGGTGGAGGTGCTGAAAGAATCGAACTATCTGCTCAATCTGCAAAGAGATATGGTTTAGGTGTTGAAATGGAGATGGGACCTGAATTAGTAACTGGTTCTTGGGATGGCACATCAGCAGAAGAGTGCTATAACCGTTATTTAAATTACCTAGACGGTGCAGTTCAATATGGTTATCAAGGTGCAAATTCGTTTAGAGCATATTATCAATGGGTTACTGGCATTAAGATTATGTCACAAACAAATATTGAAACAGGACGTCGCTCATACGATAGTACCTATAATTTAATTAAGGGCACATTAAAACTTTCTAATAGGACAAAGCCAGTAAAACCAGTAGTTGTTAACACTACCGATAAATCAATATCCCTACAAAATATAGCTGATTATGAGTATAGTATTGACGGTGTAAACTGGCAGTCTAACAGCAAATTCACTGGTCTTAAAAACGATACCAAGTACACTTTCTATCAAAGAATATCAAAAACAGATACACATCAATCTACTCTTAAATCAGAAGCGGTACAGGCAACAACAGGTGTTTATGTATCACCACCAGACCCTACACCTAGTCCAGACACTACGCTTAACCCAGATCCTACGCCTTCTGATTCCGTAGTTAGAGATAAAAACAGTGGTGTATCAGTTACAAGTCCAAAATCAGTAACTATCACAAATCCAAGATTAGTCTCTGAAAAATACAAATTAACCCATAAAATATTAGAGGCCCTTAAAAAAGCCGCAAAGGGATATCATATTCTTGAAGCATATGATATTACTCTTTATGATGGTGATAATAAGATAACAAAGACAGTAGACGGAAAATTTAAAGTTGAAATTCCATTTAACGGTAATAATCTAAAAGAGTATTTTGTTATAAATTATGGCGATGATGGCTCTATAACGGCAATAAAATCAGAGTATAAAGATGGTAAAATTATATTTGAAACTAGCCACTTCAGCACTTATGCAATAGCTGAAAAAAAGCTAGCAGTTCCAGCTACAGGTGATACAAGCAACCCCTCTTTAATTCTTCTGTTAATTGCATCATCCGCAGTATTGTTAACTATTAGAAAAAATCTAATTTCATAATCCTTTCTCCTAATAACATCAAAAGCTCACATTGTGAAAATGTGAGCTTTTGAGTTATTTTAACTACTAGATGTATCTATTTTATTTTGCCTATATATGGTTGGATATTCTCCACAATATCTTTTAAATACTCTGGAAAATTGGTTTTGATTTTCATAGCCTAGTTTATACGCTATATCACTTATAGAAAAACTAGGATCGTCCATATACTTCTTTGCAAGTTCAATACGACGCAAGTGAAGATATTCTGAAAAATTAGTGTTTGTTCTCTGCTTAAAAAGTTTGCTAAAATAGTAATAACTTATATTTATAGTTTCTGAAACATCTTTCATGGTAAGGTTTTTATNNATCTATAGTGTCGATACTTTGGTTTTCATTAACCTTATTTGGGGGAAATTCAGCACTATCAAGAGCAAGCTTAAGCTTGTTATCTAATTCAACTATATCAACAGGTTTTAACATGTAATCTACAACACCTAAAAGAAAAGCTCTACGCACATATTCAAAATCATCATACCCACTTAGGATAAATATTAACGGTGAACCAGATAGTTTATTTATTCTCTCTATAAATCCCAGCCCACTTATTGCGTGCATGTGTATATCTGTTATAATAATTTGTGGCATATATTTTTCATATAACACCAAAGCATCGGTTGCATTATTAGCCGAAATTAATTGATATTTCTTATTATACGAAAGCCTCTCTAGCTTAGAAGTTATATTCTCGCAAATTAAGTCGTCATCATCAACTATTAAAAAATAATTCATAATCATACCTCCGAATTTTAGTAAATTAATATATGGAAGGATAGTAAAATGAAAAGAGAGAAGACATCTTTATATTATAGCTTTATTAAAAAATTTGTAATTTTAATCATTATCCCATTTTTAATAATAGTATCATTTTTTTATACCTCTGTAAATAGGATCAATGACCAAAACTCTAAGATCCTAAGTGAAAAAGTATATAGTCAAACAATTTTCAGCTTAGAACAAAAATTAGATGTTGCACAAGAACTCGCATTATCGCTAAACACAAATCAGCGTTTGGTTACTTTTTTAAACCGAGAATATAGGCAAACAGTTGATCTAGAATTTTATGAAACGGTCATTTATAATAATGTTATAGCCTCAACAGGATCTTCCTCTAGCAATACTTTGAAAATCTTATACGAAAACGAATCTATACCACAAGGATATGGGATATTTTATCGTATAAAAGAAATGCTTTGTGTAAAACAAATTAGCGACTTTTACAATGATAAAACAAAACAAGAATTATGGTTAGATGGTAATTCCCTTACAAATATTCCTCCATACATTCAATTTAATCCTTTTAATAGTTATTGCTATTTTAAAAAAATTGAAGTAAGAAATAAAACGCTTGGATTAATAATCGTTTCTGTCCCTAAAACAACTCTATTTGATAGTGATAATAGGTTTTATGCATCAAATAGTCTATATAACTCATCTGATACTAGCATAATTACATATAACTACACAGACGATGCGTTAGATGACAATACAATAGCAAGCATAACATCTTTAGGCGAGAGTTCTCAAACAATAGGAAACTCCGTTGTTAATCTTCATAGAAATCAAAAATATCCATTTGATATTGTTACCGTTACACCAGGAAATAGCAACAAT
Source organism: Ruminococcaceae bacterium UBA866 (assembly GCA_002295325.1). GTDB lineage: Bacteria > Bacillota > Clostridia > Oscillospirales > Ruminococcaceae > Paludihabitans. The sequence goes on from DBGA01000065.1 coordinate 5,632, forward strand.
AAATTATTTCTATTTATTCTATTAACTATCTTGTTTTTATTTACAATAGCAATTACGATATTTATTAAATTTATAAAAAATATCATAAGAGACATAAGCTACTGCCTTGACGCTATGAATGAATCTATAACAAATAACTTTGAGACAACTTTAACTGTTAAAAGACATGATGAAATATCGAAGATTACTGATAAAATTAATTATTTGTTAAATGAAATAAAGCTTCTTATAGGTAAAGCTGTAAGACAACAATTAGTTGCAAAAGAAGCTCAGCTAATTGCACTGCAACATCAAATTAACCCACACTTTTTATATAACACCATGGAGATTTTTTCGTCAAGGATGGAAATTCAGGGGTTGTATAACGAAAGTGCAGGAATGGCTGCATTTTGCAGAATGTTAAGATATAATATAAACAGTGAGACAATGCTTACTAGTTTTAGAGAAGAGTTTAATCAAATTCAAGACTATATTTTAATACAAAAGCTAAAGAAAATAGAAATATTTTTATGTTTAGATATTGAAGCTGATTTATTAGATGAACTGATTATAAAATTTATATTACAACCTTTTATTGAAAACTCAGTGAAGTATCGCCACAAAGACATTCCTTTACATATTAAAATCAGCGTGACAGAGGCTGAGGGTGTAATAGGAGTTTCGATATCCGACAATGGTTTAGGAATATCAACAAGGCAACTAACTCGTTTAAACACTATGTTTACATCAAACTGTGACAATATATCACATAGCGATAAATCGATTGGTCTATTTAATATTAACAAGCGCCTTGTTCTTTTTTATGGTCAAAAGTCCTCACTTACAGCAAAAAGTGATCAACACAGCACAACATTTTCATTTGAAATTAACCCATCTACAAAAATAGAACTTTTGCCAACTGAAAATGATTAAACAGTTACCGTGCAGTTGTACAACTGCACGNNCTTTGAAATTCTATATTGTAAGCTTCTTCAACTGATTTAAATCCCATTTTATCCATTTCAGTCATCATTGCAGTATAAAGCTTTTCAACATCATCGGGTTTTGCGGTTATCAATCTTGCGATTTCTTGCTTTCTGTACTCGCTAATTCTAGTTTCGGTTGCAGCTATATCACTACCCATTTCAAAAACGATCGCAAAACAAGTACCATTATAAGCGGTTACTTCTTCATCTCTTACACGTTTTTGGAAGTCCTTATCCATAACTGTTTGTGGTGCAGGCATTACCCCTTGCGTAAATGTGTAGTCAAGCAACCAAGGAAAATCCGCAGCATGTTTTGCAGAAAATGCAGCTGGGTCATTCGCTTTCTCTTTCTGCATTTCTTCATTTAATATTACTTTTCCGTCATCCCCTAGTTTCCAACCACCAACAGAATACTCATGTGTTAAAACAGATTCTTTTTGAGATAAGAAAGAGAATAGTTGAATAATTCTGTCTGGTTTTTTTGCATCTTTGTTTATCATTGATGCCGCCCATCCTGCACCTCCGTCTACTGGTAGTGCAACTGTGTCATATTTTTCCCCTTTTATTGCACCACAGTAAAGCATTTGAGCATTATTATCAGCAGCATATAAGCTATCTCTCGGGCCTAAAACATTTGACCATACTGTTGTTGAGAATAATTGTCCAGAACCAACTTTTTGTTGAATTTGGTCTTTTTTCATTGTAAAGCTTTCGTCTGTCATTAATCCTTCGTTGTAAAGTTGATTATAAAACTTTGCAGCTTCTAAAAATTCGGGTGTTTTGTAAAGAGAAATATAGCTACCGTCTTTTGCTTCTTGAGACGCACCAAACTGATATGCCATATGTTCTACAGCGCCTTCTGCTATTAAAGCTGCATAAGGAATCATTTTTATTCCATTGTACTTAATGTTTTGATTTTTTACAGATCTTAACGCTTTTAAAAATCCCTCTTTAGTACGCATATCATCAAGAGTCATATTAATTTTCTTTAAAATATCTTCTCTTGTGAAGTTTTGGTTATGAGACTCTAAGTACCCGTTATTATCTTTAACATTGTCATCCCCATAGTAGAAGTTAACAATTGAATACCAGTTACCGTCATCTGCTTTATACCATTCAGTTTCAGATTTAGGAACGTGTAAATCAGGAGCATATTCCTCTTTTAATTCATTTAAAGGAAGAACCATTTTCTGATTTTCAAGCATTAACCTTTGGCTAGACGCAGCGTCTGTTGTAACAACATCTGGGAGCATGCCTGTTTGAATCAAAACGTTTAGTTTATCAAAGCTACCTGTTTGGATTTCAATAGTGCATCCAGTTTCATCAAAAATTCTTTTATCAAATGAGTTGTTTGCAGGATTAAATTTTTTTCCGTACCAGTCATAACTTAAAAACCATACAATATTATGTTCTGATGTATCAGTTTTCCAGCTTGGGCTTGCAATTGATGGTTTTGGTGAACCTTCATTTGATTGTGTTGAACTAGATTGTTCCAAACCATTTTTCTCTTGGCATCCCGCAAACACACTTGCTATTAATGTCATTGCCATTAGAAACGATAAAATTTTCTTCATTTTTTCTCTCCTTATTTTGTTTTTATTTAAAAGGCACGTTTAGCCTTTTATTGCACCTAAGGTCATCCCTTTTACAAAATATTTTTGTAAAAATGGGTATACAATGACAACAGGAAGTGCCGTAACAACCATTGTTGCAAATTTTATAGATTGAGGTGTTGTTTTAACCATATGACCAGGTATTACAGGGCCAAGACCACCCGTTCCACCTCTAGAGGCCGGGTCTGTTATTACTTTCATTAAATAGAGTTGAATAGTTTCAAGTTTAGGAGATACAGTGTACATCATTGAATCAAAATAACTATACCAATGTCCAACAACTGTAAATAAAGCTATAGTTGCTAAGATTGGTTTTGATAGTGGAATTATCATTTGAAAGAATATTCTATATTCCGATGCACCATCAATTTTTGCCGATTCTATTAACGATGGAGAGATTTCTCTCATGAATGACTGCATTAAAATCATATTGTATGCGCTAAATAAGGTTGGTAATATGTATACCCAAAATGTATCGTAAAGTTTTAAATTATTTATTAATATGAAGAACGGTATTAAACCGCCGCTAAAAAACATTGTTGTCATTATATAGATTAAATAAAACTTTTTGAATTTTAAATTTGGTCTCAACATAGCGTAACTTGCTAAAGAGGTTACGATTAATGTACCCACAGTAGCCACACAACATTTTAAAATAGTGACAATAAATGCATTTACAATTGCAGAATTTATAAAAACGGCTTTAAAGTTATCTAGAGTGGTTACTCTTGGAAACAGATAGACTCCACCACGCATATAATCAACACCATCATTAAATGCACCAATTGTTATGTACCATAATGGATATACCATTATAATCATCATTACAAGCATTGTTAAGCCATTTAAATAATCGAATACTCCATTGTTTTTTAATATACTTTTCTTGTTAGCAAACATTTTCTTACAAACCAACTTTCTTTTAAGTTAAATTAGAATAATCCTCTATCTACAAGTTTTTTAGATGTAAAATTAGCAAATAGCAGTAATATAATAGAAAGAATAGATTTAATAAGGCCAACTGCTGTTGAATATGAAAAGCGTGATTGGCTTATACCAATCTTATATACATATGTATCAATTGTTTCTGCCCATTTTATATTTAAAGGATTTTGAAATAGGATAATTTGTTCGTACCCTGTATTTAAAATTGCAGTAATTTGAAAAATAAGCATAATTACAATTGTTCCTGCTATGCAAGGTATTGTTATATACAACATTTTCTGAAATCTATTGCAACCATCAACAGTTGCAGCTTCGTATAATTCCTGATCAATTCCTGTAATTGCAGCTACATATAATATAGAGCCAAAACCAACTGATTTAATTAAAGCTGAAGTAGTATATATAAAATAAAAGTATTTTCCTTGTGCCATTAAATTATCAGAACTACCAAGAGCCATACTGACACTGGATATTATTCCTCCTGGAGAAAGCATATCCATTATTATTCCTCCAAATATTACCCATGATAAAAAATGTGGCAAGTAAGATATTGTTTGAGCGACTTTTTTGAACCTTACATTTTTTATCTCATTTAAGAACAATGCTAGTATAATGGGAGCAGGAAAAGCAATAATTAAGCCTAGAAGATTAATTATAAGAGTATTCACCACTGTGTTTTTAAGCAGGGGGTCTGTAAAGAATTCTTTAAAATATTTTAAACCAATAAATTTTCCTCCCAAAAAACCCGAACTCATGCTCGAAATTCCATATTCCTTAAACGCAATTATAATTCCATACATAGGAATGAAAGAAAATATAAAAAGCAAGATTAAAGCGGGAAGCATCATAGATTGTATTTCTAATTGTTCTTTAAAATTAATATGTTTTTTTTTCTGTATTTTTTTTTGCATTTAGCCACCATCTCCTTATCGATACCTATATAATACAATAATAAATACAATGGAGTATATAACATAATTTGCTAATCCAATACAATTTTTGTTACATTCACTTTTGCTATGGCAAGGATTCTTGTATACCCTATCTACTCTGATATGACTTATTGCAAGTTTGAAGAGGGGTGGACTAATCGTTAAATTTGTGATTATATAGAAGCATACCCAAATATGTAAAGGGTCTTCTTAAAGGTAAACCGCCCTTTTTTACGCAACAAAAAACAGGCTCATGTATTTCTACAAAGCCTATAAATGAAAAATGACTGTCTTTATAGTAAATGATTTGCAAGGAATAAAATATACCAATGTTTATATCCCGATACTTCTAATCACGGACACTTAATCTTTAAGTCATCGCCCGTTTAATATTTTTTAATAGTAGTCTGTTTCACTTCCGCATTTGTCTCAGAATTAGCTTAAACTGGAGACTTATTACCACAATTACTGCATTATTTTTTTAGATGGTATGTCATGTGAAGTGGCGTAGATCATGAATGTAAATGGTATCACCTTCTCGTGCATGCTCTAGCATTGCACTTATTTTTGTAATCCATCAATCTGTCTTTGCTCGTTCTGTTCAACGGTCGATACTCTTACATAGGCTATACTTGCCATTCTGAGCGTATAAGTTGATACTACATAATTTTAAGTATAAAAATTCTATGATAATACTATAAGTAATTTTTAGGCAAGCCAAAAGTCCAAATCACCTTAGTGATTTGGACTTTGCTTTTATACCATCCACCCTAGCAAATGAAAAATTAGTTAGCTGTAACTTCATCTTCTTTTTCATCAGGTTGTGTATCATCTTCTATTACATTTGCATTCTCGGCAGCCGTTCTCTTTTTTTCGCCAATGCTTAAAATCAGATTTAGCACAATTCCGAATATTGCTGCACCGGCAACACATGGAATTTCCATTCCAAAGAAAGGAATATTTCCGCCGAAACCATATTGTCCACCAATACCAATTACCATAATAGTTGCAATTACTGCAACATTCTTTGAGCTGAACAAGTCCACTTTTTTCTCAAGCATAATTGCTACGCCCTGTGCAGAAATTGCTCCAAATAAGTAAACCTCAAGCCCACCAATAACAGCAGTTGGGATGGAATAAATCGCATTTACCAATGGAGTAAAGCAAGCAACGATCATTGCTATGATTGCAGCACCAATTAAAACTGGAATTGCAAACACTCTTGTAATTGCCATCGCACTAATATTTTCGCCATAGTTTGTTCCAGCTGGACCACCAATAAAGCCTGAAACGATATCTCCAATACCATCGCCAATTAAGTTAAGACCCAGCTTATCTGAAATATTATATCTTTTCTTGGATCCTTTTTTCTTAGCAAGGTCATTTACATAAATATCAAGCTGATACACATGAGCAGTTGATTCTGGGATTGTAGCAATCGCAATTGGCATAATTGCCGCAACTGCCATCCAAGACGGTTTAGGTAGTGTGAATACAGGTAAAGCAAAAATACCGTTATTCATTGTTTCAGGTAACACCTTGAATAAATCTATTCCTGTTACTAAACAGATTATATATGTAGTAATGCAACCAAGAACTGGACCTAAAAGGATTGGAAGTTGCCCCATAACACCCTTTAAATAAACAGAAAACATAATTGTTGAAAGAAGGGTAACCAGTGAAATAATCCAAGCCATATTGTTTGCAAGTGCTATTTGTGATTCGGAAACACCTATTCCACCTGCTGTATCGATTGCAATAGATGCAGCATCCTTCAACGCAGTTCCCGCAAGAGTTAATCCAATTATCATAGCAATTGGACCTGTAACGGATGCTGGAAGAACTTTTTCAATTGAATCTCTTCCAAATCTTTTTATAATAAGGCCAGCACCAATCGAAACAAAACCAGACATTACAATACCAAATTGTGCAACCGCAATTTTGTCGTTAAGAGCAAGTCCAACTAGCGACTCCGAAGCCATTAAGCTTCCGATTGCAGCCACATAAGAAAAGCTTGAACCATAATAAAGTGGAATCTTTTTGCCTGTAACAAAAATAAAGCAAATTGTTGCAAGACCACTTGCAAATATTGTAGTTGAAATGTGAAATCCAGTAATGATTGCAACTGCAACTGTTGCTGGGAACATAACAATTACCTGTTGAATTGCATAAAGTAGTAATTTCCATAGCGGTGGACGCTCGTCAGGAAGGTAGCCTATAACCTGCTGTTGTTTCTTTGTTGTAACCATTTTCTTTTCTCCTCTTGCTTGATTTACATGTTGTTTTAACATACCGTTTGATGCTGCCTTTAGCAAATGTGATTGATTGCTGTTTGTGGGTTTATCTCGTTTGCCTAGTTTACAAAAAAAGAATATCTAAACTTGAAAATACAATTTTATATCGTAGAAAAATGCAAAAAACTTGCCTGCACGAATGCAGGCAAGTTTAAATTTCACACGAATAAAGGGCATAACTATATAAAGATTACACCTATATTGAGAATTCAAAATCTTGCTGGCATCTCTGTACCAAACTTAAAGATATTCAATGATTCTGTCTTATTTTCTAAAATTTTATCATATTCATGTATATTTGTCAAGGTGTTTTTAAATAAAGTGTTAACAAAATTTTAAAGTATAGGGTTCACAAGCTTATATTTCTTTTCGCCTTTTTTTATTGGCATACATATTATCATCTGAGCTTTTAAAAACATCCTGTAAACCATTGTGCACTAGCTTGTCGTACTGGGTCACCCCATAGGACACAGATACTGGAAAATCGAATTCTTTACTTTCTAGCTTCTCATCTAAGATTTGCAGAAGTGTTGTCATTTCTTCTATGTTTCTATTGGTAATAATCAAGCTAAACTCGTCCCCACCAATACGATAGCATTTCCCTACATCCCCAAAAACATTGACTAGCTCATTAGCAATTATTTTGAGCATCTCATCACCTTGAAGATGCCCATAATTATCATTAATAATTTTAAAATTATTTACATCCAAAATGATAATAATAATATTATCATAAGTTTCTATATTTTCTTGAGTGTTGTCAAGATCTTTTTCAAACATTAGTCGATTATTTATTTTTGTCAGCGCATCTGTATAAGCAAGCATTTTATACAGATCCCTTTCAATACGCTCTTTGAGTTTATCTTTAGCGGAATAAGTAAAGCTCAGTATAATACAAATACCTAAAAATAGAATTCCGATAACAAAAAAGACATTACTCGAATGTATATGATAATCCGTATAGAATCTAATGATATCAATTATCCCCCCAATACATAAAAATAAAAATCCAAAATAATAAAGTTTTAAAAAAAAGGATTTAGACTTAAATACTTGAGTTGCCATCAAAATTAACACGACTATATTGATAAATGCGAGTAGATGAAATATTTTCAGTAAAGCAAAAAAATCGCAAATTTTTAGAACTTTTAAAGTGAGTGCCAATGCGAAAAAACCAGCTTCTATCGTAAGCATTGGAAAAGAAAACTTTGAATAAGACTTCCAATTTAGCCACAAAAAAGCCCATAAAGTGACTGGCATTAAATAAAATGAGATGTATTCCAATCCATGAATTAGAATAAGATTGCTCGTGAGAAATTGAAGCATCTTGCTATTACACCAAATCCAAATAATTGAGGAAATATCAAATAAAGCCAGAAAAACAAGGGATAGAACATCTATTCCAGAACTTTTAAAAGATGTTGATATGATTACTAAAAGAACTCCTAACATAAATACTGATGTAATTATAAAAAGTATAATACTACCATTTACAATAAAAAGTTGAGAGTTCCCCCGACCATTTATAATATCTATAGATCCAATTGGACCTACGTCTTTTTTCACGACTCTTTCATATTGAATATGTACGGTTTTTCCCTCAAATTTTTCTGGAAGTTGGATATTAAACCTTCCGCTTCCAGGTGTTTGGCAGTTAATCCCCTTAGGCTCAAATTCACTTTCATAAATTAAGTCATCGTCAACATAAACTGCAATGTTTTTTTGGTATACACTAAAAACTAACACACTTGTCCTAAATTGAGTTTTAGGAAGTGTGTTATAAATATCTATTATTTTGGAGTTTTCATCTTCTATTTTATAGGGTAGAGTTACAGAGTTTGAATCTAGCTTGCCATCTACATAGACTTTCCAATAATCATTAAAACTTATAATTTTATCATTGTTATTTTCATATGTGCTATTATAAGGTATTGTAGTTAGAATAATTATAGCACTTAAAGTTATGCAGTAAACGATAAATAATCCCAAAAACAAATTTCTATGATTTTTTATGAATTTCCACAAAGTCTCTCCCCCTATAACTATTTTTCTATATTATTACATAAATATATCCATAAATTGTTAATATTATTTTTACTTATAGTTAATAATTATATACTTATATGTATACTAAGTCAACGAATTTAGCAAATATGTCCTATAACTTAGTAGGAATTGTTCTACGAGTTTAAACCCAATAAGATGTTAATCTTATTGGGTTTAAACTGATTAATGTAAATTAAATTTTTCGACTACATACTTGTAACAATAGCACGCAATTTGTTATTTAAACTTTCTATATCCATCTCAAAACCAGAAATAGGTGTAGCAAAAGCAACCTCGATACGACATCTTCTCATATTCTTGAAGTCAAATAATTTAGGTAGTTTACGTCCTGCTGGAAAAATTTCAAATCCACCCTTAATCTTAACTGGAACGATTGGAACATTCTCGGTAACAGCTATCATAGCTGCGCCCTTTTTAAACTCACCAACCTCCCCATTTTTTGTCCTAGTCCCTTCAGGATAAATTAACAAGTTCCAACCCTCTTTGAGTTTTTGTTTGCAGAGTGCAACAGATTGCGAATTGTGGTTTCCTCTGTCAACTGGAATCATACCACAAACCCTTGAAAGAAGTTTACTGGAAAGGGTGTGATTGAATAGTTCTTTTTTCGCCATGCAACCAAGTTTTTGAAATTGGTTTTTTCCAAATTTTGTTGTAACCCATAAAAAGTCAAAATTACTTTGATGATTGGAGCATAAAATATAGCCATTGTCTTTTGGTAGGTTTTCAAAACCCTTTACCTCTACCTTGTAAACCCAACGAATTAACCCACTATAAAATTTAAACAAGAAGTAGTCAAACTTGTCCTTTTCCACTGGAAATGTTTTATTAAATAAAACATCTATTCCACTCACTACTGGTTTCTCAAGCTCTAAAATCATTTGTTCAATTGTTGTTTGAGGTCTAAAACAGTGTGCAATGCTCTTTCCAAAAGTTTCTTCGATTAACAAATCCAGCTCAATTCCATTGAGCGAATCAAGCCCAATATCTTCAAAGATACGGGTGCTCGGCGCAATCATGGTATCAGTCTTATGCACACGTCCAATAAGCTGAATGAGAACGTCCTGCATATTGCGTTCTTGTTCTTCCTGCAATTCTAAATTCGTTGTATTTTCGTTAATAGTATTGCACTCCATAGCCATATTTTTAAGTAGATATCGTTTTGGTTTTTGCAATGATGTTTTTGGAATTTCATCAACAAAGCGTATCTGTGCTATTTTCATATATTGTGAAAGAGTTGAACCTTTTTCATAGATAGCGTTTTGTATCTCTTGGTTGGTAAGGGGAGAGAGGCTGTCCTTTACAACAAAAGCATAGGTTNNACCACATATAACAAATTCCTTAACTCCTGCTATCGATTGATAACCCGCTTCAATGTCATCTGGGGTTACCTTTTTACCTGTAGCTAACACAATATTGTCTTTGCATCGACCAACAACACTAATGTCACCCTGCTCGTTCATTGTTCCAATATCGCCTGTTTTAAACCACCCATCCTCAAATGCAGATAGGGTCGCTTCTTCATCTCTAAAGTAACCCTTCATCAAGTAGGGGCTCTTTACATAAATTTCATTGTTCCCGTTTTCGTCAAGCGGAACTAGCTTTATATCAATGTTTGGATAGGCTTTCCCACATGAACCAATGGTATAGTTCTCAAAACTATTTGCAATAATAGGCACGTTTGTTTCAGTTAAGCCGTAATTCAAGAACAGATTTAAACCTACACCGTAATAAAAAAGTGTTGTATCAGGATTCATAGGAGCACCCGCCGCACAAAAAATACGGACATGCCCGCCGAAAGCTTTATGGATAGTTTTAAAGATAATCTTACCTAAATTTATGCCTGTCTTTTTTCTTAGGTTAACGCATAGGGGAAAGAAGGTCTTAAATACAGCTGCTGTAATTTTTTTGCTTTTAATTTTATCTACAATTTGTTTTTCAAACATCTCAAACACTCGAGGCACGCAGGAAAACACGGTAGGTTGGAATTCTGCAAACGCTCTTAACACGTTTTCTCCTGTCATAGATTCTATAAAGTGCATAGATGCACCGAGCATCAGCGGGCCTAACATAGAAGTTACAACACCATAAATGTGGCTGTTGGGGATAACTACTAACATTCTTTCATTACAAGTTAAGCCGTTGAATTTAATTGCAGCCTCTGTTGTTCCAATCATAGCTTCGTGAGTGTGCATAATACCTGTTGCAGTCTTTGTTGTACCTGATGAGTAGATAATAAAAGCTACTTCTTCGTCACCGTCAAATGTATGGGAAACAGTTTTTGCAATTTTATCTAAATGCCCAAGAAAAGGCTCTGCACCTGAAAGTATATTTAACACGGGAATTGAATTTGAAATAATGCAATCCAATTTTTCACTTACTTTAGGGGAAGTGAAGATACATCTAGCATCGGAAATATCAATTAAACGAAAAATATCCTCTTTGGGTAATGATGAATCAACTAAAACTGCTGTACAACGGCAAGCCATTATAGCAAGATAAGCAATATTCCACTCGGGTGAATTTTCTGCAACAATAACAATTCTATCGCCAGCTGTAATACCTGCTGAATTTAGCTTTAAAACAAATTGCTCAACCACTTGAAACATTTCAATATAAGTATAAGCTCGGTGCTCTCCATTATCTGTAGTTATCGACATCACTTGCTTTTTCGCGTTATTTATGTTGTTGTTTTTTATCAATTGATATATATTTCTCATTGCGCCCCTCATTTTCTATAAATAATGTTTTATTTCATCATAACATTTTTATAATCATATAATGGTATACATAATGTGAATTTTGTTAACTTTTGTAGAATTTTCTGAAACAAATATATTTTTTTAGTAACAGATGCTATGTTAGGGTGATTCAATAGCACATTAAGGGTTGTTTTGCGTAAACTGTAGTAAACTGGTAATTATCTAAATGATAAGGAGAGAAACTATGCCAATAATTTATCTTAGTCCGTCTACCCAAGAATATAATCAATACGTAAGTGGTGGCTCGGAAGAATATTACATGAACTTAATTGCTGATGCGATGATTCCATATCTACGCTCAAGTGGTATACAATATGTGCGAAATACGCCCGAAATGACTGCGGCTTCTTCCATCCGCCAATCCAATCAGGGAAACTATGACCTTCACCTTGCTCTGCACTCTAACGCTGCAGCTGAAGGTCAATACGGAACTATGCGTGGAACAGATGTGTATTATCATCCCAATAGCACCCGTGGAAAACGCGCCGCAGATATTATAACACAAAACCTAAAAGCAATTTATCCTATTCCCGGTCTGGTAAAAGCAGTTCCTACTACCTATCTGGGTGAGGTTCGTCAACCCAAGGCTCCCTCTGTTTTTATTGAGTTTGCATATCATGACAATGTAGAGGATGCCGCATGGATTGTGAATAATATTGAAACCATTGCTAAAAACGTAGTACTTTCACTCACTGAATACTTTGGAATTCCATTTATAATGCCAACTCCACCTAGGAGAGGTACTGTTTCCGTACGGTCAGGAAGTCTTAATATTCGCAGCAAACCAAGCACATCCGCCCCTATTATTGCAAGTGCATATAAAGGGGATTCCCTTATTGTGCTAGGCGAGTGGCAAGGTTGGTATGTTGTAAATTATGATGGCACGGTAGGCTATGCTAAAGCCGACTACATCACTGTTTAGATTTGATTAAAAACAAAATGTTCATGGCTTAATGCCAAACAGGATATACGGTTGATCCTGGTCTTAATGGCTGATATTGAAAATAGCTCCTATGATTTTAATCATAGGAGCTATTTTCACGTTTGTGATTAAGAAAAACTAAGTATTATCAATATCCTAATTATTTAGTAATTTAGTGGTCAGGTTTATGCAGTGCAGCTGACGAATATCGTATAAAGATATTCGTCAGCTTTTACAATTAATGAAACCTTGAGAAGTTACTTAATCTATATTAATTTTTATTAAAAATATTATCTTTAATACATTCGTCAGCCATTTTTTGAGCCCGCACATCGAAATCATCAGCAACTTTCCACGTTGTATTGTCTATAAAATGCACTTCGGTAATAAACGCAAAAAACTTTGTTGCATTTTCATAATCATACGCAGTCCAAACTAAATCTTCCCGTATATACATTCCCTTGGGCTCAATTTTAGCCTGTGCCATACCTGGAAACACATTAGTATCATCGTTATTGTAATTCGCACGTCTATTGAAATTGTCATAACAATAAAACTCCACAATAAACGCATCAACAGTTTTATCCGTCGTGTTTTCAGCCGTAACGGACATTTGAGCAACCCCTTCATTGTCATACGACAAGTGCGAATTGGTAATTTTTAAGGGACAAAGATTCACATCAAGGAAAAAATGAAGCCCTCTTTTCTTTTCTTCTTCCTCTTTAATTCTATTTTCTTCTTGTTGAAAATATATCTTTTCTTTTTCCAATATCATTTTCATTTCATCAATAGAGGCACGAAACTCACCAGTATATGTATCCTCAATGTCTTTGATAAGTTCTAGAGGAATTTTGTAACCATCATCTTCAGAGTTAGAGATTGTATATGCTATCATAGCCTGAACAAAAAGGTCGAGTGTTTCTAAATCTCTATAAGTTGCATTTTTTTTCTTAATCTCTATAAAAATATTATGTGCGTTTTTATAATTTTTTTTAGACACCTCAGACACTGCGACTTGATACTGCACTTCCCTAATAATGTGAGGGGTTGCCAGTATAGCTATACCTGCAATAATAAGCGCAGTTAGGATTGATAGCACTAACACAATTATGAATACTTTTGACTTTTCTTTTTTAGGAGGATTAATTAGTACATCAGTTCCCAAATAAAACTGTTGGGGTTGTTCTATAATTTTAAAAGCACAAAAGTTGCAAAATACACTATTATTATCAATATCTTTTTTGCAATTTGGACAATTCATACTAACATACCTCTTACTTATTATTTTAATATTTGTACATACATTTTAACCCACTCTTTTCCAAAAGTCAACGTCATTGCCCAAATTTTGACATAACTTACATAAGATAAAAAGCACTGTTCGTACGTTGCTTTTTGCTGTTATTTTTATATATTTTACTGCACGCCATAAAAGATGCAAAATACTATGATAAAAGCTCCGCATAAAATCATTGTTAAGCCACTAAACCTAAATTCAACAATAGAATTTTTTAAAAAGTTTTTATGATAATTAGTGATTTCTCTTTCTACTCTTGTGACTTCATTGTTTTGATATGCAATAAATTGCGCATCATTTTGACCCACCGCATTGAAGTTAGCTCCTGAAGGATTACCTTTCATTGACATAAATGCGCCAATCATTATGAAAAAAATTCCCTCACAAAATAAAACATCTTGCAAATTGTAGTTGAATTGATGTGAAATTAATATTGCCAGTAGATATCCTATTCCCGAAAAAACGAGGCTAAATAACAATAAAAACAGTGCTTTCCTAAGTGTGCTTTCAAACTCTAATTTTGGCATTCATCATCTCTCCTATTCAATTTTAATTGGGACTTCAATAGATATCATTAATAAGCTTTTGCGTTACATCTTATTAAAATAAAATATTGCTAATTGTGTGCGATCTCTTAATTCTAGCTTTTCTAAAATTGTGCTCATATAATTACGAACAGTTCCCTCACTTAAAAATAACCCCGAAGCTATTTCCTTATTGGATAGCCCCTTTGCAACTAGCTCAATGATTTCCACCTCTTTGGGTAGTAAGCCATACTTATCTATATTTTTTTTATCACTTGGCGTGTTTAAAATGTTTGGCAGCTTTGAAACAATCTCTTCTCCAAATACAGATTGCCCCATAGAAACCGCATGGAGTGCTGGAACAATGCTTTCATAGTTTTGTTTAAGGATATATCCTTTTGCTCCAATTTTTAATGCAGTAATGATATATTCGTCATCAGCAAAGGTCGTTAAGTATAATATTTTTGCATTACTATGTTGCTTTAGAATTTGAGTACCTGCGTCAAGTCCAGTTTGCTCGCCCATTCGAATATCCATTAACATAATATCAGGTTTATGTTGCTCATATAACTCGATTGCTTCATTTGCATTTGCTCCAATCGCAAGAACCTCAATTTCACTTGATGCAGATATAATGGTTTTTAGAGAAGTGGCAACCAGTTTATCGTCGTCTACTATGATGATTTTCATACATTCTCCTTTGGAAATGAAATAAAGATGCGAAATCCCTCTGTATGTGTAATGTTTATAATTCCGTTTAATCCTGAAATACGTTGTTTCATATTCTCTAACCCCATACCGTAAGCGTTATTCATGTTTTTTTGTTTGCTTCCATTGTCGGAAATAATAAGCTGATAGAGCTTTGGGTGTTCATATAATGATACCGTAACTTTTGTAGCATTTGAGTGCTTAATAATGTTTGATAATGCCTCTTTTATGATAGCAATGATTGTGTAACGTGCTTCAATTGGCATGGTTTCATTCATGTCATATATCAATTCAGCTTTACAAAAGGAAAACTCATCTATAAGACGCCTCACCTGCTGATACAAGTCTACGGCATCGTCTTGTAAATTATGCACACTAGAACGAATAGAGTTCATACCTGTTGATAAGGTTTCCTTTAGTATGCTTAAACTTTCTTTGATATCTTCTTGTTTGGCAACTGCCATCAGAGCGCCAAGTTGTAATATTGAACTTGAAAGCAGATGTCCTACGTTATCATGAATTTCTCTTGCGATACGGTTACGTTCATTTAGGGTAGCAAGAGTTACATCATCATCCTGTTTATGTAATAATTCAGCTACTTTACTCTCTAAGGTAATAGACATCTCGGTTAAGCTATCTCGCTTGCTAATATATTCATGCTGTAAGATTTTATGTTCAGTGGTCTTTTTACGCAACCAATAGGCTATTGCGGTTGTGCAAAGTAAAACAGTAATGGATAATAGACTTAATTGAGAAAAGTGTATCATAAAAGGAATTATAGCTATAGGGGTATAAAACCGATACTTGGTCCCAAATAAATCATAAAGCAAAACAGGATAAAGAAACAAAAACTCAGGTACAAACAGGCAAAGAATTCCATATCCAAAAAATAGTCTAATAGCTAGTTTGGCTAGACTAAAATATTCGTTGATGCAAGTAAGGGTTACCATCACTAACAAAGGTGCAACAGCTTTCGTAGGCTCTATTTCCAGAAAACACGTTAGTGTTGCAAAAATAACCAGCATGGAGCGGTCAATTATCGTATTCATTTAAACCCTCCCTTTTGTAAAATTATAACACATTTATAATATATTGTATAGATTTAATTGTTCCAAGATATTACAAATGTCATGCAAAAGAGGTGACATATTACACTGTTGAGAGAGGTTATAATTTAATATAATAATGACAATAAAATGAATAAGGAGAATGAATATGGTAGTAGAAATTTCAAATTTAGTAAAACGCTATGGAGACTTAATAGCAATAGATCATATGAATTTAGAGATTAAAGAGGGAGAAATTTTTGGCCTATTAGGACCAAATGGTTCAGGAAAAAGCACTGCAATCAACTGTATATTATCTTTGCTCAAATTTGATAAGGGCGACATAAAAGTATTTGGTAAAGAAATGAGCCCAACTGCTTATGACACCAAACGTAACATTGGAATCGTTATGCAAAATGTTGCTGTGTTTAATGAGCTTACAGTATATGAAAATATTGACTATTTCTGCGGCCTATACATAAAAGATAAAGCGAAGAAAAGAGAATTGGTTCAAGAGGCAATTGACTTTGTTGGATTAAATGAATTTAGAAAGTTTTATCCTAAGAAACTAAGTGGTGGATTATTAAGAAGATTAAACATTGCTTGTGGAATCGCTCATAAACCAAAGCTAATCATATTGGATGAGCCAACAGTAGCAGTTGACCCCCAAAGCAGAAACAACATTTTAGAGGGAATCAAAAAGTTAAATCAACAGGGTGCAACCGTTATTTATACTTCTCATTACATGGAAGAAATTGAGCAACTATGTACAAGGATTGCAATTATGGATAAAGGAAAGGTAATTGCATTGGGTGCAAAGGAAGAGTTAAAATCAATGATTTCAGCAGGAGAAAAAATTGTGTTGGAAGCATTTAATGTCACTGAAGAAATGCTAGTTGAAATCAAATCACTTCCTAATGTAGTTTCTGTAGATTATATTGATGATAGATTGACTATCAAAACCAAGAGCGGAAAGAGCAATATCTCAATGCTGCTATCCTATATTGAAAAGAATGATATTTCTTATGGTAAAGTGTACTCAGAATTGCCAACGCTAAACGATGTTTTCTTAGAGATTACAGGCACTGCATTAAGAGATTAGGAGGACAACTATGTTTTTTCACATATTTAAGTATAAAGTAAAAATAATGATGGCAGATAGGAGTGGACTATTTTGGTTAATTTTATTTCCAATTCTAATGTCAACCTTGTTCTACTTGGCATTTTCTAACCTATTAAACGGTGAAGCTTTTCAAAAAATTGATGTTGCCATTATAAACGAGGCTAGTAATCCTAGGTTTACCCAGATGCTAGATGAGTCAGAGATTTGCAATATAACAAAAACAACTGAAGAATCTGCAAAAAAACTTCTAGACGAGGGAAAAGTTAGCGGTATTATCGACGTTAAGGGTGAACCTAATTTAACGATTTCTGATAATGGAATAAACCAAAGTATTTTAAAGACTGTACTAGACTCTTATCAACAAGTAACCGCCACAATAAATGGTGTTGTTGAACAAAACCCTGAGATTTTAAAGACTAACTTCTTAAATGAATTAAATGTACGTCACCAATTCACAAAAGAAAAATCAATAGGTACTTCAACAAATGCAGTCGTTATCTTTTTCTATGCGCTTATTGCAATGTCAACTTTAATGGGTGGAACCCAAGCAATTTCAGATATTGAGATGACACAAGCAGATCAAACTGCCTCTGCCGCTAGGTTAAATGTTGCTCCAACTCATAAATTAAAGGTGCTTGTCTCTACGCTTAGTGCGACAATACTATTTCACTTTCTGTGTGTTCTTTTGTCTATTGCCTATATGGCTTTTGTATTGAAACTTGACTTTAGTTCTTCAATTGGATATATTATTTTACTTACATTTGTAGGCAGCTTTACAGGTATAATGCTTGGCGCAATGATTAGTTCCTTTATAAAGAAACAAGGAACTAAGGTAGCAATTATTATTGGTGTAACAAATTTCGGCTCATTCTTAGCAGGTATGATGTCGGTTGAAGTTAAATACTGGGTACAAGAAACCATCCCAATTCTAGCATATATCAATCCATTAAACTTAGTAACCGATGGTTTGTATTCACTCTATTATTATGGAGTAAACGAGCGCTATTTTATTAACCTTGCTCTTCTCTTTGCGTTTGGGGTGCTTGGTTGCGCTGTAACCTACTTTAAAGTTAGGGGGCAAAAATATGCAAGCATTTAAACTGTATTTTAAAATATTAAAAAAGACTGCATTAATGCCAATCTTATTGTTTGTTATTATATTTGCAATGCTAACTGTCACGTTTAGCCAAACATCTAGCAAAACCAATGAATTTGAGCTTACAAAATGTAAGGTTGCAGTAATCGATTATGATAAATCAATATTATCTAAAGAGCTTACAAAATATATTGGCGAGAAGGCTAAATTAGTCACCGTTGAAAATGATGAAAATAGCATCAAGGACGCATTATTCTTCCGCGAGATTGACTATATTGCAACTATTCCAGCTTCTTTTGGGGCCTCATTTGAGCAAAACAATATGCTAACCATTGAGTCAATGCAAATCCCTGATAGCACAAATGCAAAGCTAGTTTCAAATCTAATTGATAGCTACTTAAATACCGCGAAAATTTATCTAGATGCAACAGGAAAGATTGAATATCAAGCAGTAAAAGAGGATTTATCTATTTCAACTAAAGTTGATGTGGTAGTTGAAAACAAAGCAAAAACATCAAGTACAAGTTTATACCTGAATTATTTTTCCTTTACAATGTTATCAATTATGATTTTGGCAATATCTATGATAATGACTAGTGTAAACGAAATTAATGTTAAACGTCGTTATCTTGCCTCTCCCCAAAAAACATCACCCTTTACTTTAAAAATGTTAACAGCTAATATGATTTTGATGTTGGCTATAGTATTAGTTTTTGCTATCATTTCAATTGTGATGTATAGTGATGTTGTATTCAGCACACGGGGAATATTGTGGCTAGTAAACGTACTTAGTTTTTCTACTTTTGCCCTTTGCTTTGGTTTTTTTATATCAAACCTTGCATCTAAAGCCTCAGCATGGGCAATTTCGAACTGTGTTTCAATGAGCTTAGGCTTTCTAGGTGGCGCATTTGTACCTCAAGAGATGCTCAGTGAGTCAATTTTGAAGTTTGGAGTAATCAATCCCGTGTACTGGTTTGTTAAAGCTAACAATACAATCGATAGTTTAAATACATTTAACACGGAAACTCTAAACCCCGTAATACTAAGCGTTAGTATTCTATTAGGATTTGCCTGCGCATTTGCAGCAATGACATTGGTTGTGATGAAATATAAGAGAAGAAGTAATTAGTGCCATCAAAAATGAATATAAGGCAAAAATTTAGTTAAATAGGTGCATCCTAGATTATCCAAAAAGGCAGGCAGTCACGGTGAACTATACCGCCTAAAACGGACAGTGACAAAAAGGACCTCCTACCGTAGAATAGAAACTACGATAGGAGGTTTTTTGTATGCCCAGAAAAATA
>DBGA01000017.1 GCA_002295325.1 Ruminococcaceae bacterium UBA866
TGAACTGTTCTAAGGCGAACGGACAGAAATAAAAGGGCATATCGTAGAATATCTCATATTTACGCAAGCTGGCACCGTTTTTCGAGCGGTGTCAGCTTTGTTTTTAGGCAAATACGCTCGTTGTTGAAATATTGGATATAATCGTCAATCAGAAATTTTGCTTCGGCAATTGTCTGTGGTTTGCACAAATAGATGCATTCCGTTTTGAGCATTCCGAAAAAATTTTCAGCCATGGCATTGTCGTATGGATTTGCCCGTCTTGACATTGAGGGCGTAATACTGTATTTTTGAGTTAGGGCAAAATATCCTTGTGAGGTGTATTGAAACCCTTGGTCACTGTGGAGTTGTAGCTCTGCGGTGACCTTTTCTTGTTTCATAGCAGCTTTAACAGTATCTAAAACCAGCTTACAGTTTTGGAGTGTGCTGGTTCGATAGGAAATAATACTGCCATCATATAGATCACGAATAGCTGATAGGTATAGTGTTCCTTGCGGTGTTTGAATGTAACTAATGTCGGTAACCCACTTCTGATTTGGACATCCTGCTTCAAAGTTACGGTTAAACAAGTTAGGATAGACATTTAGTATTTCGCTATGGCGGTAGTATCTGCGCCGTCTGCATACTGACAGCAGACCGTACTTGCGCATGACCCGCCAAACGGTTTTGTAGTTGTAGTGTAAATGCTTTTTCTGCACAAGCCATAGCTGCATCCTACGGCAGCCTAATGTCTTTCCATATCGCCCTGATCTGCGCTCCTCAATCATTGCTTTTAATGGTTCATCTCTATCAGGTGTATCGGCGCGTTTGACAAAATCATAGTAACCACTCCGTGATACATCAAAAAACCAGCACATGGTTGATATGGCGTACTTGTCCCTATGCTTGTAGATAACACGATATTTGATATTTGCTTTCACTTCCTTCCTGCGAGATAGAGAAAATCCCGAAGCAGCTCATTTTCCATCTTTAGACGCTTGTTTTCGTATTTGTATTCTTGCAGCGATACTGCTGGTTTTCTCCCTCTGCTTTTTGTGGGAGAAAGTCCGTACTCTTTTCTTCGCTCTTTATTATTTTCCCTTGTACACATATTTTTAATAGTCTTAAACGGCTTGCTGTACTCCATAGATAATGATTTAAGGGTTGCTCCGTTGCGGTGTTTTGATACAATTTCATCTATGATACTTTGCGGTGTATTTAATGTTCCTATTTTTCTGGGCATACAAAAAACCTCCTATCGTAGTTTCTATTCTACGGTAGGAGGTCCTTTTTGTCACTGTCCGTTTTAGGCGGTATAGTTCAGGTGCAAGGCTGCCCTATTTCTATTTGAATGTCATATCCCGAGAATAGTCCAGAGTATCCTTACAAAAGGACGGTGAGCGAATTTTAGCTTCACGTTTGTTCTATCCTCTATTCATATTTAGAAGGTTGAAGCAAGCTTTTTACTATGGTAAAATTATAATAAATTTTTCTTCCTGTTGAAAGTTGGTGATATTATAGAAAAAACTTATACAACAAATCAAGTTGCAAAGACAATTGGTATTCATCCGAATACGGTGAGAATGTACGAGGATGTAGGTTTAATCTCAAAACCCATGCGTAAAGAAAATGGCTACCGTGTGTTTACAAATTTGCATATTGAGCAGTTTAAACTGGCTCGTACAGCTTTTCAGATTGAGGTACTTCAAAATGGGCTGCGTAAAAAAGCTATTTCTATTGTTAAGCTGTCAGCACTATGTGAATTTGATAAAGCAATTAAACTAACAGAAGAATATATCTACTCAGTTCGGAATGAAATTCGTAACGCCAATGAAGCGGTGAAAATAGTAAAAGATCTACTTGAAGGAGATAGCCAAGAAAACCGACAATCCTTAAAGCGTAAAGAAGTATCTGATATACTTGGAATATCAATGGATACTCTCCGAAACTGGGAAATGAATGGACTGTTTAAAGTCAAGCGAAAGGAAAACGGGTATCGTGTTTATACCGATGATGATATCAGAAAACTTAAAATTATCCGTTCACTCAAATGTGCCGACTATTCCCTTTCTGCAATTCTCCGTATGATGAATGAGCTTGATAGAAATTCTAAAGCCGATATCGGCGCAGTATTGAATACGCCAAATTATAATGAAAATATTATATCCGCCTGTGATAGACTAATTGTATCTTTGCGCAGTGCGAACAATAATGCAATTAGTATAAAATCAATGCTTTACGAAATCAAAAATAAATATTTAAACCCTCCACTTTAACACCAGACTTTTGTTTGGTGTTATTCTTTTTATATTACGAAAAGGAGGATATGAAAATGGACGATATTATAAAGGTAGAAAATCTATCAAAATCATACGGACAGCTAAAAGCAGTAAACAACTTTAGCTTTGCTGTTAAAAAAGGTAGTGTTTTTGGACTGCTTGGAACTAATGGTGCAGGAAAAAGCACTACAATTGAGTGTGTACTCGGAACAAAACCTATTGACAGCGGAAAAGTTTCAATCTTGGGGCTAAATCCAAAATTAAACCGTAAAGAGTTGTTTCAAAAGGTTGGTGTTCAATTTCAAGAGGCAAATTATCAAGAAAACATTCGTGTTGGAGAGCTTTGTGAGGTGACAGCATCTCTTTATAAGAACCCTGCCGATTATCGTGTTCTACTTAACAAATTCGGTATTGCCGACAAATCTAAAACCTTAGTAAAAGAACTTTCAGGTGGTCAAAAGCAAAGGTTGTTTATCATTCTTGCACTTATTCCAAATCCAGAAGTGGTTTTTCTTGATGAGCTTACAACAGGACTTGACGCACGAGCNNAAGTATTAAAGGAGCAAGGACTCACTATTCTTTTAACCTCTCATTTTATGGATGAGGTTGAAGTTCTTTGTGATGAAATATGTATCCTCAAAAAAGGTAATTCAGTGTTTTATGGTACTGTTGAAGATGCCATAGCAAAAAGTCCTTATGATAAATTCGAGGATACTTATCTTTGGTACACAGATGAGGAGGCAGTAGAAAATGAAAACATTTAGTACAATGCTAAAAACAGAAATCAAACTATCGCTTCGTGGTATGGATATGTTTATTTTTGCTATTTGCATGCCAATTATTGTCCTTGTGGTACTTGGAATTATTTACGGCAACAAGCCAGCCTTTACTGGTGCTGATTACACTTTTTTAGAACAGTCATTTGGAGCGATAGCTATCGCCTACATCTACTATGAAGCTCCCGAACATGAGCAGAACTTTACAACACTGATTGAGTTTATCAATGCCAGTGAGGTCAGAGAGGACGATGAGGAGTTTAAGAACAATGTAGATTTGATGTTTGATAGGCTTGAAGAAAAAGACCCACAGCACTTTGCCGTAAGGCAATATAAGAAATACAAATTAGCCGCAGGCAAGACAGCGAAGTCGATTTTGATTAGCTGTGGTGCAAGATTAGCCCCCTTTGACATTAAAGAGCTTCGGGAGCTGACCGCCTATGACGAACTGGAGCTTGATACCCTTGGGGACAGGAAAACAGCATTGTTTATTATCATCAGTGACACCGATGCCACATTCAACTTCCTTGTTTCCATGTGCTACACACAGCTTTTCAATCTGCTTTGTGATAAAGCCGATGATGTGTACGGCGGTCGCTTGCCCGTCCATGTGCGGTGCTTGATTGATGAGTGTGCCAATATCGGGCAGATACCCAACTTGGAGAAACTCATGGCGACAATCCGAAGCCGTGAAATCTCCGCTTGCCTTGTGTTGCAGGCACAATCACAGCTCAAGGCACTCTACAAGGACAACTCCGATACCATAATCGGCAACTGTGACAGCATGATTTTCCTCGGCGGTAAGGAGAAAACCACCCTCAAGGACTTAACTGAAACCCTTGGTAAAGAAACCATTGATATGTTCAACACTTCCGATACAAGGGGCAGTCAACGCAGCTATGGTATCAATTATCATCGACTTGGAAAAGAGCTTATGTCAATGGACGAGCTTTCCGTTATGGACGGCGGTAAGTGCATTTTACAGCTTAGAGGTGTGCGACCCTTTTTCAGCGGCAAATACGATATTACCAAGCACCCAAAATATAAGTATCTTTCTGATTTTGACAAGAAAAATGCCTTTGACATTGAAAAATTCTTGTCCACAAAGTTGAAGCTAAAACCAAACGATGTGTATGAGGTTTTCGATGTCAGTGATAAGGTTAAATAAAAATGATAGATTTCAGTAAAGATTATGTAGTATAATAGTAAATAATTTTACTACCTGTCCTCTTTTAATATAATCAAGAAAGGCATAAATTGTATGAAAATAGAAGATATACATTACGACCTTCAACCTATCCCTGTTGATGAAGAAAACTTTGATGTTGAAAAGTGGCGTTTGCAGAATCCAGTTGATTATTTTAAGTTCATGTACATGATTAATATTTCGGCAAATAAAAATGAGGTCTTTCAACTTCTGTATAAAATCAGTCGCCTTTATATACCAGATACACTTTATAAGTATTATTCATTTACCGATGACAAGACACTTAATGAGCAAAAACTCCAAACTTTAGAACAACAAAAGATTTTCATGTCAGATGTTAAGTTTTTAAATGACCCTTTTGATAATAAAGCATTTTATTATAAGGCTGACACTCTTATAAAATATGAAAGATTAATTCCACATGGCGGACGGCTCATAGATGATTTTTCTACATTTACTAAGGTATCCTCTTTAACAGCTAATAGCGTAAACTCAATGCCAATGTGGGCGCATTACGCAAATAATCATGTAGGTTACTGTGTTTCATATGATATGAAACACAACACGCAATTGTCTGGTTGTACATTTCCTGTCCAATACACTAACGAGCGAATAGATATAACCAGTGTTATGGATAAGCAAGTTCAATATATGATAAACCAGATTGAAATTCAAGGAGCAGAAGGAAAAAAGGAAATCCTGCTTGATGACTTATCATTAGTATCCTTATCATCCTACTTTTGTAACATAAAACATTCGTCATGGAGCTATGAAAATGAATTTAGATGCACAACTGGAGCAAATGCTAAAGGAATGCCATATGTAGTGGCTACGCCAAAAGAAATATACATAGGATTGAATTGCTCAGAGTCCAATGTTGAAAAGCTTATTAAGATAGGTAAAGCATTAAAAATACCAGTATACAAAATGTTCTTTGATGAGCTGAGTGAATCTTTCGACCTGATTTTTAGAGAAATATAAGATAATCAGTAAGGGCTACTACGAGTTAGTAGCTCTTATTTTTTGCCCTTTTTTAAACTCGTCACTTGACAATGTTGCAAGGAGCTTATGTCAATGGACGGCGGTAAGTGCATTTTACAGCTTAGAGGTGTACGACCCTTTTTCAGCGATAAATACGATATTACAAAGCACCCAAAATACAAGTATCTATCAGATCTTGATAAGAAAAACGCTTTTGATATTGAGAAATTCTTATTCGCCAAACTATAGCTCAAAGGGAGTGATGTATACGAGGTATATGACATGAGCAAGGAAGAAACAACCAAGCCAAAGCCCTCAGACGGGCAATAAGCACTGCCGTTTACGGTGGTGCTTTTCATATATACACAGCCACATGGAAATGAGGTGTTGCCTATAAGTAACAGTTGCATCTCCTGTTGCCTTTGGTATAATTCTAAATGAATTTGTGTTGTCACCATCCCTAGTAACATCTACAATATTGGGGTCACTAGATTTAACATTTGTATCCTTTGTCGTCAAGTCAAAATTATTTACCTCGACGTCATTTTTCTTAAGCTTTATTGGAATAGATTGTTGTCGGCTCTCACTAGGAGTGGGAGCTTTTAATTCATTGCCTTCTATTAGGATATTGCCCTCTGCCATGATAAATTCATATTTATCGGCACCTTCACCGCTCTCTGCAAAGGTTGTTGGCACTAAGAATGCCAATAACATAGAAATTGTTAGAATCGCTGATATTGCTCTTTTAAATTTTGTCATTTTCTTACGTCCTATCTGTCTTTATATAGAGTGTAGATAACCGTTTTATCTACTGTAGTATGGAGTGAATCCTTGTAAGTTTGTGCTGTAATAATCGTTCTACTCTCCTTTTGCTCGATATTTATAATGTCTGCTCTTGTATTACCTCCCCTATTTTTGTCGTAAATATACATCTGCTTTTTATTATCAAATAATTCTTCATCAAATGTGTATGAAAAATTATCAATATCAAAGTAACGTTTTGCATCTTGCTCTATGTATTTGCTTTCGATATATATGTCATCTGGTAATAGTTTGCCTTGTTTAATCAAATCAGTTCTAGCGTCTTCAATGCAAAAGCCCGTTATTGCAGGTTTAGAAATTTTTTCTATGTTATTAGATGGATCAATAATACCAAATTTATGAAGGTTTTTTATAAGTAAGACTGCATCATCATTAAAATTATCTCGTTTTACAATCTGTGACTTCTCAAAGGTGGAGATATCATATAGTTTCTTTAGTATAAAGGTTTCACTGTCATTGCGTTCAAATATTCCTACAAGACAAATGTCATTTTTAAAATAAATATAGGTGTGTGATAGCTTTTCAGATTGTGGATATATCTTATATTTTACAAAGGTATAATCATATTCCATTAGTGGGTTTAGTTGTAAGCTTGCAGTAGAATTATCTATATTGGATAATTTAGCAAGTGCATTACTATCTTTATTTTCTAGTATGTTTATAAGGAGCTGTGTTTGAGTTATTAGCTGATTTTGAATGTGTTCACTTATGTTTATAGCATTCGGATAATAGTAATGTTCAGCATGAACTACAGGGTTTGAGGCAGTAATCACACCAATGAACAGGATGAATACAATCGCTAGAATATTTTTAATTTTAGAGATTTTCTCATATTTTGCAATATTTTTTACTCTTGATTTTATGGTTAGCTCGCCAAATCCAAGTATATTGGCATAGGCAAAATTATGCTGTACTGACGCCATATTAATAATG
Organism: Ruminococcaceae bacterium UBA866; assembly: GCA_002295325.1. GTDB lineage: Bacteria > Bacillota > Clostridia > Oscillospirales > Ruminococcaceae > Paludihabitans. Next base: position 6,975 of record DBGA01000017.1, read on the forward strand.
GAATTTGCATAGTCATTTTTATTTTCTATGCCAATAATACCAACTGCTAATTCATCACAAGAAACTTCCATATCTTTCTCAAACAATAGGTAGCACAGCCATATAATAGGATTAAACCAGTGTATAATAAGTGTTATACGTGCTATAAGTTTTAGTATATAGTCTAATCGCTTTATATGTACGAGTTCGTGAGTTAATATATGTTTAAGCGTTGCTTCATTATTCAAATCTAACTTATCAGATATTATTATTTTAGGATTGATAACTCCAAAGAGTATTGCAGAATCGATTTTTGATGACTTAAAAAGTTTGATGTCCCGCTTAACATTTAACTTTTCTTTGCATTTTTCGAGAGTGTGGTTATTATGAATTATAAATGCTGTTTGCAATTTAAACTTGGCAATTGCAAATGAAATTACAAAAGTTAATATTAAAACAAATGCAATTACTGCCCAAAATATTGCACAAATTTTTAATATAATAGAAAAAACATTATTGCTGTGTATAACATTTTTGATAGTTGAAATACCCTCAATAAATTCTATTTGAGCAATATTTTCTTTTACTTGAATAATTGTATTCCCTTTTTCACTTGATAAATTGAAAAGACTAAATATTGAAGTAAATGAGAAAGGAATTGTTAATCTAAAGATTAAAACACTCCACATGACATAGTAAAACCTCTTTGGTATCTTACACTTTTGGAAAATGTATCTAACAATAATAAGTATAACAGCCACAATACTTGCTGTTATACTCATATTTAATATGGCAAAAAACAAACCCATTAAATAGCACTACTTTCTAATAAATTTAGTCTTCGGTGTTATCCTCTAGTAGCTTTTTAATCTCATCTAAATTTTCCTTACTAATATCCTCCCTTTTTAGAAAGGACACAAAGAATTTTTTAACTGAACCGTTATATATTTTATCTATTAGCTCATCAGTCTCAGCTTGTTGAACTTCTTCTCTTGTTACAAGAGGTTCAACTATAATTCCTGGGTCAGTTCTTTTTACTGCACCTCGTTCGCTTAATCGCTTGATTACTGTGTATGTCGTATTTTTTTTCCATCCGAAAGTATCCAATGCAAACTTTGCAAGGTCTTGAGCTGAAACAGGATTGTTATCCCATATATACTCCATCAGCGGAAATTCTGCTTCTGAAATTTTTACAGACACTGTAATTCCTCCTTATCATATTTTAGTTCTAATGCTTTAGACTAATTCTAACATCTTAGAATTAGTCTGTCAATATTTTCTTTTGAATTAACAACTATCTTTTCAACACACTCCTTCAAAAATTTGTTTATCTGATCCTTGCCTTCTCGAACCTTAGCATAAAAATTATATTTCTCTCTAAGTGCGTCCAAAGCCTTAATTTCATTATCAAGTTTAGCAATTTCTTCTGTATGGTAAATTAACTCATCAGCTTTTACCCTAAAATCATCTTTTGTAATTTTACCATCATTAAACTGATGAAGATAACTCGCCTTAATAATATTGCTTTTCGCATCCTTCATATCGAACATAAACATTTGTCTGCGAAGCTCTTGTTTTTCAGCAGACGTTTTCTTTATCTTTGGTTCAGTTGCATCAATAAAAGCATTTATATCTCGCTTGATTTTATCAATTATCTCGCTTTCACGAATATACATACCATCACAACTACCAGCACCTTGCCGATTATTAGTGATACAAGTAAAGTAATGCCAATCTGAATTACCGCTACCTTTTCTTCGTTGAAGTTTGTTACCACAACAACCACAGATAATTTTGCCTTTCAGTGCATTTTCTTCTTTATCAACAGAGTTGTTGGATTGTATAGTGTTGTTACTCCTAACTTTCAAAGCTTCTTCAACCTTATCAAATAAATCTTGTTCAATAATAGCTTGATGTGTATTATAAACTGTTATTCTATCTTTTCCTTGACATAGGTGCCCAGCAAAGGTAATATTAGTGAGAATATCTTTTACCGTTCTTGTACTCCATTTACCGGTACCGGTGCTATAGTTGCCTTTGGCACCTTTAGAAATAGCATACTCCATAGGAGTTAAAATATCTTCCTGATTTAATCTTCTTGTTATTTCAGTTATACCTATATTTTCGCTTGCCATTTCAAATATATGCCTCACAACAATGGCAGCATCAGAATCTATGCCTAATTTATGCTTAGTTTCCTTAATGAATCCATAAGGAGCTCTTGGAGCGATGAAGCAACCTTCTTTAGCTAATACATTCAGTTTTGCACTTGTTTTAATTGAAATATCCTTTGCCACAGCTTCATTCAAAGCATTCGTTAATCTAAAATTATGCCTTGAATTACCATAGTCGTCGGTATCATAAATATTATTCCAAGTATCTAATTTTTCAGTGATAGAAATAAATCTTATATTATTCAAAGGGAAATACTTTTCAATATAATATCCGGCTCCGATAAAATCCCTTGAAAAGCGTGATAAATCCTTTATAATAATGCAATTGACTTTACCGTCTTCTAAATCTTCTAGCATTTCTTCAAAAGCATCTCTCCGAAAGTTTCTTCCACTTGCAGCTTCGTCGACATACCATTTTTCTAATATCATATCGGGTTTGTTTTTGATATAGTCATCAATGATATTCTTCTGATTTTGAATAGAAGTATTTTCTCCTTCTTCCTTAAAAACAGAAAGTCTTACATATCCTGCTACTCTGAATACACTAGTATTTTTGTTTTCAATTACACAGTTTCTGCTTTTTCTAGTCATTTTAATATCCTCCATATATTTATTATAGTATTTATATATAAAAAGCCCAAACAAGGTTTGTCGTCCTCGTTTGGGATTTAAATTACTATTGATATTTAATTTACCTTTTTCTATGAAACTCAAACTTGAGTTTCATACTTATTCCAATTTCTAATGTGAAAATAATCACCACGAATTTAAGGCATTTATATGCTTTTGGGCGTACTTGCCCGTAAATCTACGTACACGGGCTTAGGCATACTTTTGCGACAATGTTATATTTAGCGGGTGTAGATGTTCTAACCGCAAAAGACCAATTAGGACACAGCGATATAAAAACAACACTTAATATTTATACTCATCTCGACAAAGTTCACAAAATAAAAAATGTTAACAAGCTAGATGATTTTTTATCAAAAGCTAGATAGAGCTTGACCGAGTTTTGACCGAGCAACTTTGATAAAATGGGGTAAAAACGAGTAAAAACAAGGCACACGCACAGATAAATTTACGCAAATAAAAAACCGATAAACCCTTGAATTAACTAGGTTTATCGGTTTTTTCTTAATGGTTGCGGAGATTGGACTTGAACCAATGACCTTCGGGTTATGAGCCCGACGAGCTACCAGCTGCTCCACTCCGCGTCATGTATATTTTGCATCTCTTTTTGAGTGCTTATTTATAATACCATAGAACTAAACCAATGTCAAGCTTTTTATTCTATACTTTATAAAAATAAAAAGCAACATCAATAAAGCCTAAGACTTATTTATTCGCTACGAAATCTCATCGTAATGAAAAATAATCTGTCACGGTAACGCAAAACTTCCTTATCGTGACTAACTTAAATGTTGCTTTTTTATCATAACAAACATAAATTTTATTCTTTTTCTTGTGAAGACAATTCATCTTCATCCTCTTGTTCAACAAAATCCTCAGGGGCAGTAATTTCCTCATCAAAATAGTCTTCGTCCTCGTAGTAAAGGTCACCATCAAAGTCAAGCTTTTCGCTGATATCCTCCGCTTTTCTTTTTAGGTATGCACCAACTGTCACAGCAACGCCAACAAACGCAGTGATAACAGCTATCAAGGTAATAATAACGGTTCTTTTTTTATTTTTCATATAAGCACTCTCCTTCCCACATCATAGTTAAATTATATAACAATAATTTTCATATATCAAGTTAAAATTCGGTTACATATTTTTAGTAGAATTTAACACTAATGTAACCCCTACAATCGGTGCAGTTTCGCATCGTAAAATAAGTTTGCCTAAAGTTGCGGTAGAAATGCCGTTTTCTAGTGCAAATTGAATCTCATCTTCACTAAACCCACCTTCACTACCAACGAACATCGATACTTCCTTGCAATCTTCATCAACAAGGTTGCAAACACGTTCGCCACCACGTTCATAGAATATGATAGAGTTGGTGTCTTTCGCTTTTAAAACCGCATCCCTAAATGTTATTATAGATAAAACTTCTGGAATTATACCTCGTCCAGACTGTTTTGCAGCCTCTAAAGCAATTTTATTATACCTCAAAAGTTTTTTATCAAAGGTAGCTTTATCTGCCTTAGCAACACAGAATTTGCTTGCCACAGGAACAATCCTGCACACTCCAAGCTCAACAGCTTTTTGGATAATAAAATCAAATTTATCGCCTTTGGGCAAACATTGATAAAGGGTAATTTTTACGCTAGGTTCAGTTTCATTTTTGTATTTACTAATTATATTAAGCCTTATAACTTCACCTAATTCTAACACTTCACAATCATAATTAAACCCTTGCATATCATTTATAGTTAAATTCTCACCCTCACGCATTCTCAAAACTTTTGAGATATGCTTGGCATCATCGCCAGTAATATGGGCTTCGTTTTCATAGATTTTGTCACAAAAAAATCTCGGCATAAACTTCTCCTAGCTTTATTTTGCAATTTCGCCTGCTTTTTGCAAGGAAATTTTAGCAATAACGGGACCTATAATTTCATAGATAAAGGTAGCACACAATATAACCGCTCTAATTGTTTGTCCATATTCAGGCAGTGTTGTCGTTGCTAAAAGCGACAACCCTATCGCCACACCAGCTTGTGGAATCAGTGCAGGACCCAGATATTTGGCTACTACGTCAGGGGCTTTCATTATTTTTGCTCCAAGGGGTGCACCTACATATTTACCGATTACCCTCACCAATACATAGACAATACCAACAAGTCCAATTGTCGACAACACGCTAATGTCAAGCTCCGAGCCGCTTAACACGAAAAACAACATCAATATCGGAGGGGTGAAGCTGTCGGTAATTTTCATGATATTATCCGCCTGAGAGCTTGTGTTTACAAGCACAGTTCCAAGCGCCATACATACAAGGAGCGAGGACAACTCAAANNGCAAACACAAACGCTATTGTGATGCATAGTCGATTGGACGCTTTTTTAAAAAATCGCAATGGAACCATAAATAAAAGCCCTAACACACCACCCAAACCCAATGAGAAAATTATTTCAACAATAGGCTTTACAATTGCCAAAACCATGCTTGTTGGCTGACTGCTGACAAGCTGTCCTGCGATTGCTGACGCAATTCCAAATAGCATCAACGCTACAGCGTCGTCTAGCGCAACAACAGTGNNCAAGGTATCAGTTACAGGCCCTTTCGCCTTATATTGTCTGATGACCATTACAGTAGCCGCTGGTGCAGTAGCAGCAGCAATTGCACCCAGTACAATCGAAAATGCCAGTGGTTGTCCAATTGCAAGCAATGCACCGGTTACAAAGATACTCGCTAAAAGTGCCTCAAGACAGGCAATTACAATTGGTGTCATTCCCACACGTTTTATATAAGATAGCTTAAACTCACTTCCAACAGAAAACGCAATGAAACCCAAAGCAACATCTGCAATGATTTCAAATTCCGTAACCGTTCCAGCAGGAATAACCTTTAAGATATGTGGCCCTAAAAGAAGACCAGCGATTAAATATCCCGTTACATTTGGGAGCTTTATAAATTTTGCAAGTCGTCCAAAAAGAAGACCGCCTATAATCATTAAACTAACATACCACAATTCACTCATTCAATACCTATCCCATCAACAAAATTAAGACTGATGCCAAAAACAATACCTGTATCAGGATTATGGAGACCTCCCACGACATCGTCGATTATTTTACGTACCATTGCAACTTGCTCATCTTTTACAACAAAAAAAATCGTTTTACTTTCCTCACGCTTAGGGTCAAGCAATGTTCTTAGCGAACCTAATATATTAAAATCCTCATGGTCACCTAAAGCTCTTACCATGCCTGTGCTCTCAATAATTGTGCCACCCTTTACGCCGTTTTCTGAAAGTGTTAAAAGCAGATTTTCTAAAAATTCCACCTTATTTAACACCAATACCACAGCTTGCATACTCATTCCCCCATTTATTTTATTACTATTTATTATATTACCATTTAATTATACTACTATTTTTTTTATTGTTCAAGAAAATGGCGAACATTACCTAAGTAATGTTCGCCATTGCTCTATTTATTTACTACTCCGATAACTTGCTTTTTAACCAACTTCACGCTCTTAAGCTGATAGCATTCAGGGGCTTGACTGCCATTTACACTAATACTTACAGTTTTTGCAACCTCATTATCAATTGAGGAAGCCATGGAGACAATCTGTTTCACATCACCTTCACTAAGCATGTTCGGCTCATCTATTATTAAAATAGTCTCTGCTGTTTCTTGCTGTGTGAGCCACGCTTGTGCTGCGACTGCTAAAATCTCCGCATCGTTATTAGCAGACTGTTGTCGTGAATTGGCAAGCATACCATTAAACCTTGGAATCGCAAAAATTGCAATCGTTGCGATAATCAAAAGTAAAACAATAAGCTCTATCAAGATATATGATTTTGCCTTTTTCTTCTTTGCGTGTTCCATTTAATTTCCTTACTTTCACTGATACTACATTTAAAATGAATATTTGTTATTGCTTATTAAAAAAATATCTACTATTTATCTAATGCGTTTTTATATTTAGAGTCCTCTGCAAACTTCTTCACCTGCGCTGCAGCCTTTTTGGTTGGTTGCAATGTACCTGCTCCACCAACGCATCCACCTTGACAAGCCATGCCCTCAAGCAAATATCCGTTGCGCTTACCAAGCTTCGCTAAGGTTAGCATCTTTTTACAGTTTGCCAGTCCCTCTGCCCTGTCAACGAGCACTTCCATGTCTGGGTGTTGGTGCTTGATACAGCTTACTACCGCATCGGCAACACCACCGGAAACTGCAAATCCACGTCCAGTTGCAGCTGCGTCCTCCATAGTATTCTCACTATCTTGAGAAAAATCAATTTCTTTTGCCGCAAAAATTCCCATCAACTCTTCAAATGTGATAACAAAGTCAACATCACTTCTAACTGTTCGTCTAAAAGCCTCAAGCTTTTTAGAAGCACAAGGTCCAATAAACGCAACCCTTGACTCTGGATGTTCTTTTTTTATCATACGGGCAGTTTCAACCATTGGCGTCAAAGCGTCTGAAATGCAATGTGCAAACTCTGGAATAAATGCCTTTGCCATAACTGACCAGGATGGACAGCACGAGGTTGCAAGGAAAGGTAGCTCGTTAGGAACTTTTTCTAAAAACTCATGAGCTTCGTTAATCGATACCCCGTCAGCACCAATTGCAACTTCATATACCCCAGCAAAACCGACTTCTATCAATGCAGCCTTCACCTTACTTGGAGTTGCCAGTGGTCCAAACTGTCCAACGAAAGCAGGAGCAATTTCAGCGTATATATCGCCTTTTTCTTTTAAGGCTAAAATTAATTGGAATATCTGGGATTTGTCAGCGATTGCCGCAAAAGGACAATTTACTAAACACTGACCACAGGAAACACACTTTTCTTGGTTGATGACTGCTCTACCAAAATGGTCATTTTCAATTGCGTCAACTCCGCAAGCAGCAGCACAAGGACGATCATATTTTACAATTGCATCATAAGGGCAAAACTCAGCGCATCTGCCACATTTAACGCATTTTTCTTTATCTATTACCGATTTACCATCGACAAGTGAAACTGCTTTTACAGGGCATACACTTGTACAAGGATGCGCAAGACATTTTCTGCAATTATTGGTTACTTCATATGCAGTTTCAGGGCAAGCGTTACACGCAAATGGGATTACATTTACCAACGGGGCTTCAAAAACTCTTTGGGTAGATATTGCTTTTTGGAAGTCCTTTGAAATCGGCGCATTCTCATCAGCACCTCTTACGGATAATCCACAAGCCAATCGTATTCTTTCAGCAACAATTGCTCGCTCCTTAAAAACACTTTCACGATATGAAGCAACCTCACCTTTAATTATCTCATAAGGAATTTCATCTACTTTTGAAAAATCGCCACTAAAGCCAAGCTCTGCAACCTTTTGAAAAACTTGTCTTCTTATCATAGTTACAGGAGTATATATACCTCTCATTTTATCTTCATCCTTTGGTAATTATTGAAATTATTTTAGCTGTTACAGTTTCAGATGTAGCGTTTGCAATGCATTCGCCTTTTACAGATACGATCGGTGAACACTCGCCATGCTCCGTTTTGTCACAAATGCACTCATTTGCTATAATTTTCACCGCTGTATTAAACCGCAACTGGTTTTTTAATTTTTGTAAGCCCTCAATAGACTCTACTATATCCATTGCGCCATTCATTACACAATGTGTGCATACGCAAACCTTAACCTCAAGACTTCTCATCTCTCGCCCCTCCATTTTGTCATTTTACTATTATTACTTTTTTAAGTAAATTAATAGTAAAATATTGTTAATACCTTAACAAACTAACCTTTATTATACACGAAAATTAGCAAAACGTCAACCAAAGTTGACGTTTTGTCTTAGTCTCTTATCTTAATTACTAGGTACCAATATGCCTCTTATTATTCACAGTGGGTTGCAATTTAAGACGTCTATCCCATTAACTTCAGCAAAATAGCCTTTTGTGCATGCATACGGTTTTCTGCTTCTTCAAAAATCTCATCTGCGTGTTCTTCAAACACCTTTGCGGTGATTTCCTCTTCTCTATGTGCAGGCAAACAGTGAAGAACCATTGCGTCCTTTTTAGCCAAACTTAACAGTTCATCGTTTATTTGATAACCTGCAAAGTCTATCTTTCTTTTTGCTGACTCGGCTTCATTGCCCATCGATGCCCATACATCAGTTTCCAAAATGTCAGCATCAACTGCCGCAATTTTCGGGTCAGTGGTAAGTTCAAAACCCTCATAATCCTTTGCAAAGTTAAGGATCGTTTGCTCAAATTCATAGTCCTTAGGGCAAGCAACTGAAACTTTCATCCCTACCTTCAAGCAACCGACAATGAGCGAGTTTGCCATATTATTTGCGTCCCCAATAAAACAAAGTTTTAAGCCCTCAAGAGATTTCTTACATTCTCGAATTGTCATTAGGTCAGCCAATATCTGACAAGGGTGAGAAAAATCAGTCAATCCGTTAATGACAGGAATGGTTCCACAAGCCGCAAGATTTTCGACCTCATCTTGTGAAAATGTGCGAATCATAATTGCATCACAATAGCGGGAAAGCACCCTTGCTGTATCTTCGATCGGCTCGCCACGCCCCATTTGCAAGTCAGATGCAGAAAGAACCAAAGGATGGCCACCTAATTGATACATTCCAGCCTCAAAGGAAACCCTTGTTCTTGTTGACGCTTTTTGAAATATCATTGCTAGAGTTTTGCCCTCAAGCCTTCTATGTGGAATTTTATTTTTATGTTCATACTTTAGCTGATCTGCAATGTTTAATAACTCTATAATCTCCTCTTTTGAGAGGTCCAACAGCTTTAAAAAATGTTTCATTGTGTTTACTCCTTAGGTTCAATTCTGACTTGGGCAGACGAACAATACCCAATGGGGCAGACCCTGCTCACCCTACAACTTACGCCAATATTTCTTTTAAGATTGAAAGCCCCTTATTAAGCTCTTGCATTGTAATGTTAAGGGGCGGCAGCAGCCTTATTTTATCCTTTGCAGTCAGCAAAATAAGTCCTTTTTCAATTCCCTTTTTGACAATCTCTCCTGCATTCTTGCTTTTCAGTCTTATTCCTAGCATCATGCCCATTCCGTCAATCGCCAAAACCTCAGGAAGTGAAGAGAGTTCCCACTTTATATACTCACCCTTTGCTTGCACCTCTGCCAAAAAGCTATCGTCTGCAATGCGTTGAAGTGCAACATATGCACCAGCACAGGCAACAGGATTTCCACCAAAGGTTGTTCCATGGTCACTGAATTTGAACACATCGCAGGTTTTTTCGTCGGTGATAATTGCTCCAATTGGTAAGCCTCCACCAAGCCCTTTTGCAAGAGAGGTGATGTTTGGTTTTGCATCAAAGTGCTCGCTTGCAAGGAGTTTTCCGGTTCTGCCAATGCCGGTTTGCACCTCGTCAGCAATGGTTAGGATATCCGCCTCCTCACAATAAGCAAACAGTTTTTTCACAAAATCACATTCAAGTGGGATAACCCCACCCTCACCCTGTATAAACTCAATCATAACCCCACAATAATCACCAGAATTTAAGATAGACAAAACCTCGTCGATATCGTTTGAGTTTGCAAATTCAAAACCTTGTGTAAATGGAAAGAAATAGTTGTGAAAAACCTCTTGCCCGGTTGCCGAAAGGGTTGTTATCGTTCTTCCGTGGAACGAATTTTTGAGGGTTAAAATCTTATTTCGGTTAACATCACTGCCATATTTATCAAAGCTATATTTTCTTGCAAGTTTGATTGCCGCCTCGTTTGCCTCTGCTCCTGAGTTGCAAAATAGTACTTTTTTATACCCAGTTTTTTCACATAACAGCTTTGCAAGCTTTACTGCCGGCTCTGTGTAATAAAGGTTTGAGGTATGCTGGAGCAGTGAGGCTTGTTTTGCCACCGCAAAGCTCCATTCATCATCACAATATCCAAGAGAGTTGACTCCGATTCCACTTGAAAAGTCGATATATTCCTTGTCATTTTCATCAAAACAAGTAGCAGAATTTCCGCTTACAATACTCAAGTTTTGGCGATTGTACGTCCCTATTATATATTCATTGTCGAGTAACTTTATATCTTGCATTGTGTTCTACCCCTTTCGCAGGCTTATCCTGCACCTAACAGGCTAAGCCTGCCTATAAGAACATTGTTCCGATACCCTCATGCGAGAGCATTTCAATTAAGATTGAGTGGTTTATTCTACCGTCTATGATGAACGAACGTTTTACGCCACGTCTTACGGCTTCAACGCAACATTCCACCTTAGGAATCATACCACCGCTCACGATACCCTCTTTTACAAGCTTTGGAACTTCGCTCACGTTGACTACAGGAATAAGCGTTTCCTCGTCATCTTTATCCCTCAAAAGCCCTCTTGTATCAGTCAGCAATATCAAGTTTTCAGCACCAAGCGCTGCCGCAATTTTTGCAGCCGCTGTATCTGCGTTGATATTGTACATTGTAGCATCCTCTGAAACACCAATGGTTGCAATGACAGGAATGTATCCGTTATTCAATGCGTCAAGAATTGGCTCTGTGTTAATTGAAGTAATCTCACCGACCAAACCCAAATCCTGCTCCGACTGTAATTTTTCAGCTTTAATCATCATTCCGTCAACACCGCAAAGTCCGATTGCTTTTCCGTTGCATTGTCCAAGTAATGACACTAGGTCTTTATTGACTTTTCCAGCCAAAACCATCTGTACAACTTCCATTGTAGGCTCGTCGGTGTAGCGAAGCCCGTTGATGAACTTCGATTGTATGCCCACTTTTTTAAGCATATCATTGATTTCAGGTCCACCACCATGTACCAAAACCACCTTTATACCAATCAGCGAGAGCAACACAACGTCACGCATAACGTCAACCTTTACGCTGTCGTCACCCATAGCGCTACCGCCATATTTTATAACAATTACCTTGTTTGTGTAGTTTTGTATGTAAGGCAGGGCATCGACTAAAACCTTTGCTCTCAATTCGTCCGAAACACTATCTATCATGGGTGTACCTCCTTATAAGTCAAATGCTTATGTGCGATATGCGGCATTTATTTTCACGTAATCGTATGTCAAATCGCAACCCCAAGCAACTGCATTTGCAGTTCCATCTTCGAGGTTTATTAATATTTTTATCTCACTATCACTAAGGACAGCTTTTGCATCTTCCTCTAAGAACTCCACACCTCTGCCGTTTCTACATACGCAGATTTCGCCATTAGTTGACTTTAAAATCACTTCAACCGAGTCAATGTTAACCTCAGCATTAGCATACCCGATCGCACACAAAATTCTGCCCCAGTTTGGATCTTGCCCAAACATTGCGCTCTTAAAAAGGCTTGAAGTGATAACCGATTTTGCGATTGTCTTTGCAGAATTTTCATCAATTGCACCACTTACAGTACACTCAAGCAACTTGCTTGCACCCTCGCCATCCTGTGCAATTGCGCGACAAAGGTTAACCATAATACAAAATAATGCCTTTGAAAAAATTTCATATTCAGCAGAATTTTCGTCACAAATTGGGTCGTTACCTGCCTTACCTGATGCCATAATCATCGCCATATCATTTGTTGAGGTATCGCCGTCAACCGAAATCATGTTGAAGGTATCATTTGTGATGGCTGTCAATGCCTTTTTTAGTAGTTTTGGGCTAATAAAAACGTCGGTTGTGATAAAGCAGAGCATGGTAGCCATGTTTGGATGTATCATTCCACTACCCTTAGCCATACCACCTAANNCAAGTTTTACCCCCAAGTTCAAAGGAAACTGCAACCTCTTTTTTGCAAGTATCGGTTGTAAGGATAGCCTGACAAGCCTGTTCGTTTCCAGTTTCACTCAAACTTGACTTTAGCTTAGGTATCGCATTTTTGATTGGCTCAATTGGCAACACCTCACCAATAATTCCAGTAGATGAAACCACAACATCAGTTTCGTTAATTGAAAGCTCATCTGCTATCAGTTTGCACATCATATTCGCTTTTTCAACACCATCAATATTGCAGGTATTTGCGTTGCCACTATTGACGATAACAGCTTGTGCTTTGCCATTTTTGATATGCTCCATTGTCACATAAATCGGTGCGCCTTTTACCTTGTTTTGGGTATAAACTGCAGCAACGTTGCAGATATTCTCGCTATAAATCAATGCCAAATCAGGTTTTTCGGGGTTTTTTCGCAATCCACAATGCACACCAGAGGCACTAAACCCCTTTGAGGCGCACACTCCACCCTCAATAAACTTATAGCCATCAAACATAACCTTCATAGTCATACTCCTTTATTCGTATGAGATTAACCCTGTCTTTTCGTCAATTCCCATCATGATATTCATACATTGAACTGCAGCCCCAGATGCACCTTTTCCCAAATTATCAAAGCGTGAGGCAACAAGTACCTGCTCATCATTTCCAGATATAAAAATTTGCATTGTGTTGGTATTTGCCAGATTGTTTGCCCCTAAAAATCCATCTTCTTTGAAGTCCATTACCTTGATAAAATGCTCATCTTTATAATGGTTTGCGAAAACCTCATGAATTTCCTTTGCAGTAAGTTTCTTTTTTAGTGTCCTTGTTATTAAAGGAAGAGAAACCACCATTCCACTGTAATAGTTGTCAACAATCGGGTTGAACATTGGCGGATAACTCAAACCTGTTATTGCCTGCATTTCTGGGATATGCTTATGGCTTTGAGAGAGTGCATATTGACGAGGAGAAAAAAGCTCTAGTTCTTTATTAGTACTCTCATATTCTTCAATCATTTTCTTGCCACCACCACTATATCCGCTGATAGCGTGGCAAATTACTGGGTGGTCGATTGCCATAACATCTGCTTGTATTAAAGGGTACACCGCCGCAATAAAACCACTTGCATAGCAACCAGTAACAGCAACTCTATTGGAGTTTGCAATCTTTTTTCTATGCTCTTTTGAAAGTTCAGGCAATCCATATGCCCAATCGGGATTGGTACGGTGTGCAGTAGATGCGTCAATAATTTTCACGTTAGAATTTACGACTAAGGAAACAGCCTCAATCGCTGCAATATCCGGCAAGCAAAGGAATGTGAAGTCTGATGAGTTAATCAGCTTTTTTCGCTCTGACAAATCTTTTCTGAGCATATCATCAATCCTTAAAATTTCAACGTCATCTCTATTTTGAAATCGCTCATAGATTTTAATTCCTGTTGTACCCTCTTGCCCGTCGATAAAAACTTTATATTTCAATGGATTTCACCCTTTGTCTGATTTATTTGAAATTTTGTGGTTTTGTAGGCGAATATGAAATCCGCCTCTACAAAATTGATTTATATAATTTGTGCTAATACTTCTTTGATTTGTGCTTTCACGCTATCTGCTGATGGGCCACCGACCACATTTCTGCCATTTACGCAGGTTGTAAGGTTAATCGCCTCATACACATCATCTTGAAACATCTCACATACAGCTTTGTATTCCTCAATTGGCAGTGTTTCAAGAACAACGCCCTTATCTATGCAGATTGCAACAAGTTCACCAGTTGCCTTGTAAGCATCACGAAACGGCAATCCTTTTTTCACAAGATAGTCAGCACAATCAGTCGCATTGATAAATCCTTTTGCTGCTGCATTTCTCATATTATCCTTTAAAACTGTCATTGTTTTTATCATTGGGGTAAAGGTATTGATGCAAAGTTTCACGGTATCAACCGAGTCAAAAATCGCCTCTTTGTCCTCTTGCATATCCTTGTTGTAAGCAAGTGGAAGTGATTTCATCATCGTAAGAAGAGTGACCAAATCACCAATTACCCTGCCAGTTTTTCCTCTGATAAGTTCAGCAATATCAGGGTTTTTCTTTTGTGGCATGATGGACGAGCCTGTCGCATACGCATCGTCAAGTTCGATAAACTTGAATTCCCATGAACACCAAAGGATAATTTCCTCACAAAAGCGAGAAAGATGCATCATCAAAATTGCAATAGTTGAGGACAGCTCTATACAAAAATCTCTATCGGAAACACCGTCAAGGCTATTTTTTGTAACATCTGCAAAGGACAAAAGTTCTGCTACCCTTGCTCTGTTAATCGGATATGTAGTAGATGCCAATGCACCGCTACCAAGTGGCATGGAGTCCATTCGCTTTTTGGTGTCATGAAGCCTGTCAATATCACGCAAAAACATCTGTGCATACGCCATAATATGGTGTGCAAATGTGATAGGTTGGGCACGTTGCATATGGGTATACCCACTCATAATCGTGTCGGTGTGCTCTGACGAAACCTCACAAAGCGTGTTAATTAAATTCTTTGTAATCTCAATAATTTCGTCAGTTTCATCTTTTAAATACATTCTAATATCAAGTGCGACTTGGTCATTTCTGCTCCTTGCTGTGTGCAGACGTTTTCCTGTGTCGCCTAGTCTTTTTGTCAGTTCTGCCTCGATAAACATATGGATATCTTCTGCACTCATGTCAAGCTCTAGCTTGCCAGTTTCAATATCCTCTAGGATTGTGTTTAGCCCTTCGACTATAGCATCTGCCTCAGATTTGTCGATAATCCCTTGCTCGCCTAGCATTGTAGCATGGGCGATACTTCCTAAAATATCATGTTTGTACATTCGAGAGTCAAACTTGATTGAGGAATTAAAGTCGTTTACCTTTTCGTCAACCTCTTTTCTAAATCTACCAGCCCATAGCTTTGCCATAGTTAATCTCCTTTGTAATGATGTGTGTCAATGTGGTTTCGATATTTTCATGTAGGGGTTTGCATATGATGCAACCCTCGGGCGGATACTATCCGCCCCTACAGGTTTGTCGTATTTTATTTCGCAATTTTTGATTCCTATTCTTTACCGTCTAGCAATGCTTTTACCTTAATTGGCAATCCAAAAAGATTGATAAACCCAGCAGAATCTGCTTGATTATAAACCTCATCTTGACCAAATGTAGCAATTTCTTCGCTGTATAGTGAGTGNNTGCCCTTGTAAAGCTTTAACTTCACTTCGCCTGTGACTGTCTTTTGGGTTTCGTCAACAAAAGCAGAAAGTGCTTCTCTCAACGGAGTATACCATTGACCATCATAAACGATATCTGCAAATTTCAATGCGATTTGTTGCTTATAATGTTGTGTTGCTTTGTCTAGGCAAAGTGTTTCTAGCACCTCGTGTGCATGGTAGAGGATTGTTCCACCTGGAGTCTCATATACACCACGGGATTTCATGCCTACAAGACGGTTTTCAACGATATCTGCGATACCAATTCCGTTTGCTCCACCAACAATATTTAGTGCTTTAATTAGGTCTGCACCCTTCATTTTTTTACCGTCAATTGCTGTAGGAATTCCCTGTTCAAAGGAAATCGTTACATAGGTTGGTGCATCCGGTGCATTTTCTGGAGAAACACCCATTTCTAAAATTTTATTGTAATCTGGCTCGTTTGCAGGGTTTTCTAAATCCAGTCCCTCGTGAGAAAGATGCCACAGGTTTTTATCCTTTGAATAGTTTGTTTCACGATTAATTTTGAGTGGAATATTGTGAGCCTCAGCATAGTCGATTTCCTCATCACGAGATTTTAGTTCCCATGTTCTCCATGGTGCAATAATTGGCATATTTGGTGCAAACGCTTTTATTGTAAGCTCAAAACGAACCTGGTCATTTCCTTTTCCTGTACAGCCGTGACAGATTGCATCTGCACCCTCTAATTTTGCTATTTCAACAATTCTTTTTGCAATAACTGGGCGTGCAAATGATGTACCCAATAGATATTGATTTTCATAAACCGCCCCTGCTTTTAGGGTTGGAAACACAAAATCATCGACAAACTCATCTTGCAAATCCTCTATGTATATTTTTGATGCCCCAGTATTAATTGCTTTTTCTTTCAATCCGTCAAGCTCATCTGCTTGACCAACGTTGCCTGCAACAGCAATTACTTCACAGCCATAATTTTCTTTTAACCATGTAATCATTATCGAGGTATCAAGTCCCCCTGAATATGCCAATACTACTTTTTTAAATTGTCCCATTATAATATCCTCCATCTAATAATTTATTTATTAATGTATATTATACACCTAATTTTGCAAAAATCAAGTGTTGTTTGCATAATTTTAAAATATTTATACACGTTTGTTGTATATGTCAATTTATTTTATACAATTCTATGAAAATTTAGAAGTTAGCATAATTTGCCTTTAATTTTTTTAAAAAAGATAGCTATACTATTACTGTTACAATTTAATTAATGTGTTTGCATAAATTGTAACATTGCAATAACAGTTCACAAAGATCGAGAGATTTGCTTCTCTACTTTTTAAAAATTGTGATATACTTTATTGCACCAAAAAACAGGAGAGCATTTTTGCTCTCCTGTTTGTTTATTTGTATAACACAAATTTATTTTTTATTAATACACAAATATTGTGTTTAATTTATACAAAATATAGTTTTAGGGTTGCTTTATCTGGAAATATAAGGTATAATTACGTCGGTTCCTATTATGGAAATATTATGAAAATATAGGAGGTCAAGAATGAAAAAGAAAATTTTAGCAAGTTTATTAACAGTTTGCCTATTTGTGGGTATGGCAGTTCCAGCATTTGCAGAGGGTGNNGTTCAGAGGCTGAATTAATCCTTGCTGTCGAGGCTGGCGGTACAATCAACTTAGGTGGTGACATTACAATTACCAATCAACTAAACATCACTAAACCCATCACACTAAATGGTAATAATCATACAATTAGCCATACTGGTGATGTAACGAATGTTATTCAAACATTCCTTGTTACTGGAAACGTAACTTTTTCAAATGTTACTTTTGAGTCAACAGGAAAAAATGTAATGCACGCTTATGAGAGTACTGACGTTTTATTGGAGAATGTAACTCTTAATGCAACCAATGAAAAAGGTGCTGCACTTATAGTGAATGATTCCGTTGTACGTGTCAAAGATAAACTTGAAATTAGCGCTACAGGGACTGATGCATGGGGCGGAATCAACGTTGGTATAAGTAAAGAACCGATAACACCAATAGCGGTATTGGCTTTTATACCTGGCTCAACGTATACTTATACTGGTGAAAACTCCCCTGTCTATGTAGATGAAGAAGATATTGGCAAGGTTGTCGTAATAGATAATTCAAACAAGTTTTGCCTACTTGAAACTGCACTTGGTAACTACACAGTTCGTGAATCCATTACAACACAAGATGCATTAGTAATGGCTATCGCTGATGTCGTGGCTGGTGGTGCAGTTAACCTAGATGGTGATTTCCAAATTACAAACCAACTAGACATTACTAAACCTATCAAACTAGACGGTAAGGGGCATAAAGTTAGCCATACTGGTACTGAAAAGAATCTTATTCAAACATTCCTTGTTGATGGAATCGTAACATTTTATAACGTTACTTTTGAATCAACAGGACAAACTGTAATGCATATTTATGAGACCACAAACGTTGTATTGGACCATGTAACTCTTAACGCAAAAGGTTCTGGAGCAGCTCTTATAGTAAATGCTTCAGACGTTGATGTTAAAAACGACCTTACAATCACTACAGGTGCTAACGCATGGGGTGGTATTGATCTTGGGTTAGGTACAGAACCAACAAGAGTAACTGCAAAATTAACTTTTACAAGTGGTTCAAACTATATCTATAGTGGCACAAAACCTGCTATCTACGTAGATAAAGTTGATATTGCTAAATCTAAAATAATAGATAATACAAACAAATTTGACTTGACTAAGACAACTGGAAAAGATGGAGCTGACGACTACGCAGTAGTTGCTCAATATACACCTCCAACACCTCCTCCTTCTACTGGCGGTTCAAGCAACAATTCAAACTCAGGTAGTTCAACTGCAACAGATACAAACAATTCTGGTACAACAATTGAAGTTCTATCAGGGGTTACTAACGTAACAAATCCAGTCTTGACTACATCTGAACTTCCAGATTGGTCTGTAACTTCAAAAGAATTTGCAGTTGCTGCAAAAGATTTCGCACTTGTAAAAACTTTCATGATTAACCTATACGACTCAACAACTAGGGTAACTGCTGTTGAGGGTGGAAAAATTAAAGTTGAAATTCCTTTCGCTGGAACAGTTGGCAAAGAATACGTTGTACTTCGTTACAATGATGACAAAACGATTACCGAATTGAAAGCAACTTATGTTGATGGTAAGATTTCCTTTGAAACTGACCACTTCTCAACTTACGCTATCGCAGTAAAAGCTGACGTAATTTCAACAAAACCAACAACACCTCCTAAAACTGGCGATACTACCCCTGTGTATGCAGTTCTAATGCTTGCTGTATTGGCTGGTGGATTGGTTGTTGCACGCAAAAAGCTTTGTAAATAATAATCTCCTATAACAAAAAACGCTACCCACTCGGGTAGCGTTTTTCTTATCTCTATCCTATTACAGCATCAATTGCTCACCCTCGTCCTCTGGACGAACAATCGCACCTGCCGCTGGAAGATTTTTTGTTCTAAACCTGTGAGGGTTAGCCAAAATATTTTCATCAAACAACTCAACCTGCTCAACAAAATGATTCTTTTTCACAGTCATAACCTGTATGCCTTGTGTGTCACGGGTTGACTTTGGGACTATCATAGCTGTGCTGAAAAGCAGTTTACGCCTTGCAGTAGAGGTCATTACATATTCTTTATCCTCGCTGATAAATGCCGCATTCAAAAGTTTGAATTTTCCACAATAAGCATTAGAAAGCTTTTTGCGTTTTGTTTTGGTTGCATAGGCGGACAAAGGAACCTTTGCTGCTCTACCATTATCAAAAAAGAACATCATGTTGCCAGAATAATCCTTCGTGATAACCATCGCAATCACCTTTTCATCCGCATCAAATGAAAGCTTTGCTGGTACAAAATCACCAAGCACACTTGCTTTTGTATCATCAAACTCACTTGCACGAGTTTTATAAACTTGCTGTTTATCGGTAAAAAACATGNNGATGTCCACAGCATTTGTAGTTTCAACCTGCGAAGCAATCTCATCGGTTTCTTTGAGTTTTTGTTCGCCACCCATACGAAGTGATAACGGAGAAATCTTTTTAAAATAACCCTCTTTTGTAAGGAATAAATTAACTGGATAATCCTCAATCTCTTCAGGAACATACTCGTCAGCCAAGTCATCTTGATAGATAAACATAGTGCGACGTGGCATAGAGTATTTTTTTATCACTTCTTCAAGTTCGGCAGTAATAATGCCATAGATTTTGCGTGGGTGAGCCAAAATATCCTCCATTTGGGCAATATCCGCCAACAGCTGTGCGATTTCCTGTGTGCGTTTTAAAATATACTCTCGGTTTAAGTGACGCAGTTTTATTTCTGCTACATAATCGGCTTGTATTTCGTCAATTCCAAAACCAATCATAAGGTTTGGAACAACTTCTTTTTCTTCTTCAGATTCACGAACAATTCTGATTGCCTTGTCGATATCCAAAAGAATTCTCTCTAAACCTTTTAACAAATGTAGCTTCTCTTTTTTCTTGGTTAAATCAAAGAATACCCTGCGTTTTACGCAGGAAGTACGAAACGCAATCCACTCGGTGAGTATTTCTCTTACACCCATAACCCTTGGATACCCTGCTATTAAAATATTAAAGTTACAAGAAAAGTTGTCCTGTAGTGGTGTCATTTTATATAGCTTTTGCATCAATTTATCGGGATCTTGCCCGCGTTTTAAGTCAAGTGTAAGCTTCAATCCGTTTATATCTGTTTCATCACGAAGATCAGAAATTTCCTTTATTTTGCCAACCTTAACGTTTTCAACAATCTTATCCATGATGGCTTCGATTGTGGTCGTTGGAGGAATTTGCGTAATTTCAATACAGTTTAGCTCTTTGTCATAATTGAATTTTGCTCTTATTTTAAAACTTGCTCGTCCTGTTTCTATTGCACGAGTAAGTTCGGAACGATCATAAATCATGAACCCGCCACCTGGAAAATCAGGCCCTTGCAAAGTTTCAGTAATATCGTGGTCTGGATTTTTAAGAAGTGCAATTGTTGTTTCGCAAACCTCTTTTAGGTTAAACGGACAGATACAGCTCGCCATAGAGACAGCAATTCCCACATTTGAATTTACAAGCACCGATGGAAACGTTGTTGGCAATAGTGTAGGCTCAGTTGTTGAGTTATCGTAGTTTGGAACAAAGTCAACAGTGTCCTTGTCCATATCTCTAAAAAGCTCTGCACAAATTTGTGCAAGTTTTGCCTCGGTATAACGAGATGCAGCCCACGCCATATCGCGTGAATATGCCTTACCGAAGTTACCTTTAGATTCAACATATGGGTGTAGCAATGCCTCATAACCTTTGGACATACGCACCATGGTATCATAAATTGCCTGATCACCATGGGGGTTTAAATGCATTGTTTGACCTACGATATTAGCTGATTTGGTCTTAGGTCCATTCAATAACCCCATTTTATACATTGTGTATAAAAGCTTACGGTGAGAGGGCTTAAATCCATCAATTTCAGGCAACGCACGAGATACGATGACGCTCATTGCGTATGGCATAAAGTTTGTCTCAAGCGTGTGAGTGATGCGTTGCTCAACAACAATTCCACCACCGGAAATATAGGCATCAGTGGAAGCCTTTTTCTTTGGAACATCGGTATTTTTTTTCTTAGCAGCCATAAGTATGCTCACTCCTTTCGCTCCAAAATTCTTTTGTGCAAGCCCCTTTGCTAACTATGGGCGATTGCTAATCGCCCTATATGCACACGTATCAGTTAACTTATGTCGGCAAGCTCTAAATAAGCTTGTCCATGTTCGGAAATAAAGTCTTTTCTACCTTGTAAGTCATCCCCAAAAAGCATATCAAACATATAATCAGTTTTTTCTATGGTATCAGGGGTTACTTTGATTAGCCTGCGTGTTGCAGGGTTCATAGTTGTAAGCCACATCATTTCCGGCTCATTCTCGCCAAGTCCCTTTGAACGCTGAATGGTAAATTTAGCATCTCCAATTTCCTTCATAATGTCTGCCTTTTCCTGTTCTGTATAGGCAAAATATGTTCTATCTTTTGAGGTAATTTCAAATAAAGGCGACTCTGCAATATATACAAAGCCCTCATCAATAAGGGTTGGAGTAAGCCTGTAAAGCATGGTTAAAATCAAAGTTCTAATATGAAATCCGTCGACGTCAGCATCGGTACAGATTACAATTTTGTTCCAACGAAGTCCCTCTAAATCAAAGCTTGAAAGCTCCTTATTAGCCTTTGACGTAACCTCAACTCCGCAACCCAAAACCTTGATAATGTCGGTAATAATTTCACTTTTAAAGATTTTATTATAGTCCGCTTTTAAGCAGTTTAGTATCTTACCCCTTACAGGAATGATTGCTTGGAATTCGGCATCTCTGCCTAGCTTACAAGCACCAAGCGCAGAGTCACCCTCCACGATATAGATTTCTCGACGAGTTAAGTCCTTAGTCCGACAATCAACAAATTTTTGAACGCGGTTTGATAGGTCGATTGAACCCGCAAGTTTTTTCTTTAGGTTTAGCCTTGTCTTTTCAGCATTCTCACGACTGCGTTTATTAATCAAAATTTGCTCACCAATTTTTTGAGCCTCATCAGGATTTTCAATAAAATAAACCTCAAGCTGATGCTTTAAAAACTCAGTCATTGTTTCATAAACAAACTTGTTATTGATAGACTTTTTAGTCTGATTTTCATAGGAAGTTTGAGTTGAAAATGAAGACGAAACCAACACCAAACAGTCCTCAACATCGACAAAAGAAAGCTTACTTTCGCCTTTGAGGTATTTGTTATTTTGCTTTAGATACTGGTCGATTTGGGACACAAATGCCTGTCGAACAGCTTTATCAGGTGCACCACCATATTCAAGCCAGCTTGAGTTGTGGTAATAGTCAATTTGCTTTACCCTGTTTGTGAAAACGCAGGCACAGGAAAGTTTCACCTTGTATTCAGGCTTATCTGCACGGTCACGCCCTTTGCGTTCAGCCTCCCAATATTGAATGGTAGTAAGCGTTTCTTCCCCCGCAATTTCTGCAACATAGTCAGCAATTCCGTTTTCGTATACAAACTCCTTAGTGACTATGCCCTCGTCAGTTTCATTTCTAAACTCGAAAACCAATCCCTTGTTGACTACAGCTTGACGCTTTAGGATATCCTCAAAGAATTCAGCAGGTATGTCAATCTCTGTGAAAACCTCTAAGTCTGGGCGCCATTTTGTTCTTGAACCAGTCTGTTTTTTGTTGGTAGGCTCTTTTTTTAGCCCCCCAATATTTTCACCCTTTTCAAAATGCAGGTTGTATTTGTAACCGTCACGATATACCTCAACATCCATGTACTCCGAAGAATATTGGGTAGCACAAGCACCCAGCCCATTTAGCCCAAGAGAATATTCATAGTTATCGCTTTCATCATTATTGTACTTACCACCAGCATATAATTCGCAATAAACAAGCTCCCAGTTAAACCGTTGCTCATTGTTATTAAAGTCAACAGGACAACCACGAGCGAAGTCTTGAACTTCTATGGAGTTATCCTTAAACTTCGTGATAATAATCCTATCTCCATGCCCTTCACGAGCCTCATCTATGGAGTTTGACAGTATTTCAAAGACAGAATGTTGACAACCTTCAAGTCCATCAGAGCCAAATATTACACCTGGTCTAAGCCTTACTCTGTCGGCACCCTTTAATGAAGATATACTCTCATTTCCATAACTCTGTATTGCAATCTTCGGCATAATGCCCTCCTCCAAATTTTATATATACCGTTAAAAGCGACAAACTGCATTCAATGCAGTTTGTCGATTTATGTTTTATGTTATTTAATCTCAATTCCGCCCATAATTGTTGTGCAAACAAATGTAACAACAGGAGCTTCGGACTCGTGTGGCATTGTGTAAGCCTTGCAATCTGTTCCACCTAAGATATCAGTTTTGTTAATTGCAATCTTTACGTTTTGTGGAGCATAAATATCAATGCCTCCCATGATTGCAGTTACATAAACTGTAACATCGTGGGTAACAATCGCATCACGAAGATCAAGATCTACGCCACCCATAATGGCAGAAACGCTTGCTCCCTCGAAGTTTGAAGAGGTATTTTTAGTATCAACCCCTGAAAGGATTGCATTATAATTTGGTCGATTTGTATTGTCATGTGACCAGCTTTTGCTTTTTGGTTGTTCTGCGTTATCATAAGGTGGGGTTTGATATGTATTGCTTTGTTGATAATTATAATAAGTTGCACTATTAGGCTTTCTAAAAAAGCCAGAGATTAGCGAAACACCAATGCTGATGATAACAACAGCAACAATTGCAACTCCAGTGTGTCTGTAACTAAATATTTGTGGCATTTGTTCAGACAACAACAAAACAATTCCTATGAAAAATGCTGCAAGGTTAAATCCACGTGGTCCATTGGATAGAATGCTTATGAACGATGGAACAATGATAAACAGTGTCCACCAACCTGCGAAGAAAACATCGAAGTCCCAACCGAAAATTACGCTCCCAAGGTAACCGATACCCGCCAAAATGAATACTATTCCGAACAAAAGTGGTGCAATATTTTTTTTCATTGTCATTCTCCCTTATGTTACAATTTTATATATTATTTGTATAGCTCGATATTTCCAATAATAGGAAGCCTTTTCGCCTTACCCTGTGCAGCATTAATAATACCAATTATCATCAAAGCAAGCATGGAGAGTCTAATTAGCCCAGCCAGTATATCACCAAAAAACGGAACCCAACCCAAAAATGATGCAACTATATTAGTAATAATCGAAAGAATTAGAAAAATAATACCTTGATTAACGTGGAATTTTGTAAATGGAGAGTTTTGATTTACCAGCATTGGCACTAAAAACAGCACCCATAGGTAGGAAAGCCACGCAAGTGGTTTTGTCGCTCTAATATCATTTGGGTCAAATCTGTAAGTTTCATCTATCATTTGTAAGTCCCCCTTATTATGTTTTTAAGAAATAGAATTTACCATACTACAAAAGTTAAATCGCTATAATAGTGTAATTATACCAGTATTCATGGCTATTGTCAATTTATCTTCCTTAGTTTATTTACGGTAATTTGATGGGGAAACCCCAAAAAACTTTTTGAATATATTAGAAAAATGTGAAAGATCTTTGTAACCTGTCGAAAGTGCCACTTGCAATATGGAGTAGTCTGTGGTCTGTAGCAAATTGGCAGCCTTTGTCATTCTGGTTTTTAGCAAATACTGCTCTGGCGATATCTGAATATTTTCAACAAATATCCTGTAAAGGTAAGTGCGGTCGATTCCAATATGGCTGGCAAGACTTTTTACATTGATATCGTAAGAGTAATTATCGTTAATATACTGGAGGGCGCTATTTAAATAAACCTTTACGTTTGAACTTGGAAGTGATTGTGGTTTGACCTGTGCAATCAAATCGGAAAGTATTAAATAAAGTTGTGCAAGCATCACATACTCTCTTGCTTTGCTAGACTTAAACGCCTCAAACATTTCCACAAATAGGCCTTTGAACTTCTGCGTTTCATCGCACGAAAAAATTGGAGTTTTTGCATTAATTGCACAACGGTCTAAAATATGTTTGGCTTCAACCCCTTTAAATCCTACCCAGTAATATTCCCACGGTTCATCCTCATCAGCTTGATATATTGTCACCTCTAAGGGAGAAATTAAAAAGCCCTGTCCTTTTTTTAAGTGATATTCACCACTTGAGTTCTTATAAGTACCACCGCCGCTAACGATGTAGTGTATTAGAAAATGGTCACGCACTGCTGGACCGAATTTATGGGACCTTTCGCATTTTTCCCACCCACATTGGCAAACCCAAAGGGATGCATTTGTTGCTTTATCTAAGCTATAATGTTTTAAATCCTGTTTTTTCACAAATATCACCCCAATTATTTTTAACTAAGTATAACACCAATACAACAAATATGCAAATTAATTCAACAAATATCTATGGCGTTTTTTATGTAATTGGCTTAAACTCTAGCTATCAGATTTAAAAATAGAAAGGTGGCAATTCATATGCCAAGAATAGCCTTCATGGGTGCAGGCAGCACTGTATTTGCAAAGAATGTTTTAGGCGACTGTATCTATACGCCGGAAATAGGCTCTTTAGACATCGCCCTGCATGATATCGACCCAAAACGTTTGGAGGAATCCAAACAGATGATAAGCAACATTATCACAAACTCAAAAAGGAAAGATGTTACCCTTTCAGCTACTCTAAATCGCAAAGAGGCGCTAACGGGTGCAAAGTATGTTGTAAATGCAATTCAAGTTGGATTATATGACCCTTGCACAATCACAGACTTTGAAGTTCCAAAAAAATTTGGACTACGCCAAACAATTGGTGACACGCTAGGAATTGGCGGTATTTTCAGAGGTCTTAGAACTATTCCAGTACTAAAAGATTTTGCAGCTGACATGGAAGAAGTGTGTCCTGACGCATTGTTTTTAAACTACACAAACCCAATGTCAATTTTGGCTGGCTACATGAACCGTTTTACAAAGATTAAAACGATTGGTTTTTGCCATAGCGTTCAAGCTTGTGCAAAACATCTTTTAGAAGAAGTTGGCATGGGTGAGTACGCAGACAAATGCAAGTGGGAAATCTCAGGCATCAATGATCTTGCATGGCTGACAAAAATTACCGACCTTGAGGGCAACGACCTATATCCAGAAATTAAACGCAGAGCCAAACTTGAAGAAACTTATGAAACACGCAAAAACGACCTTGTTCGTCTTGACATCATGGATCGATTTGGCTACTACATAACAGAATCATCCGAGCACAACGCAGAGTACAGTGCGTGGTACATCAAAGATAAATACCCAGAGTTAATTGAGCGTTACAATATTCCTCTTGATGAGTACCCTCGCCGCTGTATAAATCAAATTGCAGGTTGGGAGCAAATGAAACAAGACCTAGTTCACAACAAACAGCTAACTCATACAAGAACACATGAATATGCGTCATCCATTATTAAGGCTATGGAAACTGACACTGCTTTTAGAGTACATGGAAATGTAATCAACAACGGTTTAATTCCAAACTTGCCAGACAATGCTTGTGTTGAAGTTCCTTGTCTAATTGATAGAAACGGTATAAACCCTTGCAAGGTGGAGGCACTTCCAGAGCAATGTGCTGCAATTAACAGGTTGCACATCAACGTTCACTTACTAACAATTCTTGCAGCGACTACCCTAAAGAAAGAGTACATCTATATGGCGGCTATGATGGATCCTCATACTTCCTCTGAACTTTCCCCAGACGATATCAGAAGTATGTGTGATGAACTAATTGCAGAGCATGGCGATTGGCTACCAAAATACGAATAATAGATAAATTGGGACAGACTTGTTAGTCTGTCCTTTACTTTTTTGTTTCCTCTTGCTATTTTACCTATTTTTGTATAAAATAGAAACATAAGTTTAAATATATAAGGTGTTTGCAAACCACACATCATAGTTACCCGATAAAGATGTACCAAACCGCTACTATGTAAGGAAAGGTGACATATTATGAAAAATTTATTTGCTTGCATTTTTGTGGTTGTATTACTACTGACAGCTTGTAATGGAGAAAAGCAGCAAACTAACAGTGTATCATCTGATGGCAAAGCTGTGCAACTTGTTATTACAGAATTAAATATTCCAATAAAAAATTCTGAAAGAATAAAAGCTATCGAAGAAATAGTTGCAAATGGAATATTAATGACCCAAAAAGAAGTTTCAGAACAGGAAGTACCTAAAGGTGGGTTAAGTGTGAGAATGTACTTGTTCGATGATGAAAAAACTTCTGATACTTACAGCAGTTACTTTTTTCGTGGAAATATGTTTGTAAAAGAAGTACAAAATGAAAAAGAAACTATCCAGTGCTTTCGTTATGCAAAAAAAGATAGCTTTAATGAAATCATAGATATTTACTGGGAAAACGAAGCTGAACAAAGGGCAAAATGGGAAAAAGAAAATAAATAATCTCTAACTCGTATAAAAAAGGATAACCCACAAGGACAGACTTTTTAGTCTGTCCTTTACTTTTTTCTTCCCCCTTGCCATTTCATCTATTTTTGTGTAAAATAGAAACATACGTTTAAATATAAGAGGTGATTTTTGATGCTGGTTTCACTGGATAATGTGAGAAAAACTTTTGGTGACAAGTTAATACTGGACAAGCTTTCTGCTACCATTGAGGATAACGACCGTATTGGTCTTATCGGTGCAAACGGTGTTGGAAAGTCTACCCTGCTAAATATAATCTGCAAGAAACTTGACTGCGACGAGGGTGGTGTCTACGTTTCAAGTGGTGCTACGATTGGGCTGCTAGAGCAAAACAGTGGTTTAGGTAAGGGCAATAACATTTACGCTGAAATGCGTAGCGTTTTTGCTGAACTGTTGAGTGTTGAGGAAAATCTTCGTGTGCTTGAAAGCAAGATTGCACATACAAGCCAAACTGACGAGAATTACAGCAAGCTATGGGAGGAATACTCAAGGCTTACTGCCTTTTTTGAGGTGCGTGAGGGATATCAAATTGATGTGAAAATTAAAACTATCCTAAACGGAATGGGGTTTTATGACAAATCCTATGATATGCTAATCGACGATTTGAGTGGAGGCGAAAAAACAAGGCTTGCTCTTGCAAAGCTTTTGTTAGAAGAGCCTAGCTTGTTAATCCTTGACGAGCCTACAAACCATCTTGATTTTAAGACGCTAATGTGGCTTGAAGACTATTTGAAGTCCTACAAGGGTGGCCTTTTGATTGTTTCCCATGATAGGTATTTCCTTGATAAAATGGTGACTAAGATGTGGGAAGTGGAAAACAAGCAAATCGTTGCCTACAATGGAAACTATTCAAAATACAAGGTGCTTCGTGAGGAGCGTATCACTCGCCTGCTAAAAGAATATGATGCACAACAAAATAAAATTAACTCAATGGTTGACTATGCACAAAAAAACATTGCCCGTGCGTCAACCTCGAATATGGCAAAAAGCCGACTTCATCAATTGGAGCATATTGAGAGAATTGAAAAGCCTAACGAAGTAATCCCTACCCCTACATTTCGATTTGAATTTGAAAGAAACCCCGTAAAAGACCTGCTCACAGTAAAAAATCTGCGACTGGAAGTAGGCGAGGGTGACGATAAACTTGTCCTATGTGAGAATATTTCATTTGATATTAAGCGTGGTGAAAAGGTTGCGTTGATTGGGCCAAATGGGATTGGGAAGTCTACCCTGCTTAAAACTATCCTAAACCTGCTAACCCAAAACGGTGAGGTTTACTGGGGTGCAAATGTGCAGACCAGCTATTACGAGCAAGAAAACCTTACCCTTAACAAGGAAAATACTGCAATTGAAGAACTTTGGTCGAGGTTTCCACTCCTACCTCAATATACAGTCAGAGGAATTTTGGGGCAAGTGCTTATAAGTGGCGACAATGGATTTAAGAAAATCGGTGTCCTTTCGGGTGGTGAACGTGCAAGGGTTGCACTTGCTATTTTAATGACAGAGCATTCAAACACGCTTATCCTCGATGAGCCAACAAACCATCTTGNNTAGAGAAAAGCCTTGTTGATTTTGAGGGCACGCTGATTTTTGTTTCTCACGACCGATATTTTTTAAACACAATTCCGACTAAGATTATCGAACTTAAACGAAGTGGACTTAACATCTATGATGGTAATTTTGATTTTTATCTGGAACAGCAAGCAAAAATCACAAGTGAGCCTACTTCTCCACCAGCAGCAAAGCAAAACACTGAGAAATCAAACTATCGCTCAAAGCAAGAACGTGCCGAGCAAACAAAGATAAAGTCCAGATTAAAACAGCTTGAAGAGTTAATGCAATCCGCAGATGAAAAAATAGCTTTATTAGAAAGTGAAATTGCATCGCCCGATACTGCGAGCGACTATGCGAAGTTGGCTGAACTTTGTGATGAGCTTGAGCGTACCAAGCAGGAACATGATAGTTATTTTTGCGAATGGGCAGAGCTTTGTGAATAGTTATTGACAAAACCACAGTACTATGATATGATATAAAAAATTCAATACACAAACACTATGACGGAGAAAGTAAGTAGATAGTTCGTCTCACAGAGAGCTTTTGTTGGTGCGAAAAAGCAGATTGAGATTTACTGAAAATGGCTCTTGAGTGGCGTTGTCGACAAGCATAATGCTTTAGGCAATGACAGGGTCGCCTGTTACAGCGAACGAGTATAACCGGCTTTTGCCGACGTACTCAATGAGATTTGTTTTCGTGAGGAAACAAATGAACTGAAGTGGTACCACGAGATTATTCCTCGTCTTCTTTATTGAAGACGAGGATTTTTTGAATTGTTTTTTACTTGTCTTTGAAAAACATTAGATAACGTTATATTAAAACAAAGCAGAGCAGAAATGCTACTAAGAAAGGGTGTTTATTAATGAAAATCGAAACTCAATGTCTTCATGCAGGTTACTCTCCCAAAAATGGTGAGCCAAGAGTGCTACCAATTTATCAATCAACCACCTATAAATACGATTCCACCGAACACGTTGGACAATTATTTGACCTTACTGCCGAGGGTCATATGTACTCAAGAATATCAAACCCTACAGTTGCAGCAGTCGAAGAAAAAATCGCAGCATTAGAGGGTGGCGTTGGGGCACTTTGCACTACCTCAGGGCAATCAGCGACTATGATTTCCCTATTGAATATTTTGAACTGTGGCGACCACTTTGTGTCTGCTTCAACCATTTATGGCGGTACATTCAATCTTTTCAACGTTACATTGAAAAAGCTTGGAATTGAAGTTTCCTTTGTTGATGCAGATGCATCTGAAGAAGAAATCCAAAAGGCATTTAAGCCTAACACCAAGGCTTTATTTGGCGAAACTCTTGCAAACCCTGCTATTTGTGTGCTTGATATTGAGAAATTTGCAAGCATCGCACACAAAAACTCTGTTCCACTTATCATCGACAATACATTCCCAACCCCTATACTATGCAAGCCAATTGAGTTTGGTGCAGATATTGTTATCCATTCAACCACAAAATATATGGACGGTCACGCGTTGCAAGTTGGTGGCGTAATTGTTGACAGTGGCAAATTTGATTGGACAAACGGAAAATTTGCTGGATTGGTTGAGCCGGACGATTCATATCATGGACTAAGCTACACCACTACTTTTGGGGCAGCAGCTTACATTGTAAAAGCAAGAGTTCAGCTAATGAGAGATTTTGGATGTTACCCATCAGCAACTGCTGCTTTTTATCTAAATATAGGTTTAGAAACATTGCATATCAGAATGGAACGCTACTGTGAGAATGCAAGAAAAGTTGCTGAATTTTTAAACTCACACGAAAAAATTGAGTCAGTAAACTACCCTACCCTTGAGGATAACAAATACAAGGCTCTTGCACAAAAATATCTTCCTAAAGGTGCAAGTGGTGTCATTGCATTTTGCATTAAGGGTGGTCGCCCTACCGCAGTGAAGTTCATGGACGCACTTGAACTTGCTNNTTCACGTTGCCGATATTCGCACCTGTGTGCTTCACCCAGCATCTGCTACACACCGTCAATTGAGCGATGAGCAGCTTGTTGATGCAGGAATTTCTGCTGGATTAATCAGACTTTCTGTTGGACTTGAAAATGTCGACGATATTATTGCCGATTTAGAGCAAGCATTGAACAACGCATAATTTCTTATTATAAACCACCACCGTCAACCATAATTATTAAATAGGTAAACTATTTTGTAATTATGGTTGACTTATCTTTATTTTTGTATTAAACTGTGATTATCAACAAAATAAGTGTGAGGTTTAATATGGACAAATTGAAAAACAAAATCACGACCAAGAGTATCATTCTCTGTGCAATCTTTGCAGCACTTTCAGCAGTTGGAGCATTTATTCGTGTTCCCTTGCCTATAATTCCATTTACATTGCAATTTCCAATCGTGGCGCTTGCCGGTATTTTGCTTGGCTCACGTTATGGCATGATGTCACAGCTTGTCTATGTGTTAATTGGATTGGCAGGGTTTCCTGTTTTTACAAAAGGTGGAGGTCCTAGCTATGTTTTCGAGCCTACCTTTGGTTATCTGATAGGCTTTATCTTTGCCGCTTATGCAATCGGAAAATATCTTGAAAAAAACAACAAATATAACATATGGAATATCCTTATTGCCTGTATAATCGGAATTGCAGTTGACTATATCATTGGGGTAGGATATATGTACGCTATATTGGCGTTCTATCTAAAAACTGATGTTACAATCTGGGGTGCTTGTTGGAGTGGTGCAATCATTTTCTTGCCAAAGGATTTGATACTCTGCTTTGTTACCTCACTAATTTCAACGAAATTAGTGCCTGCACTCAAAAAATCTAACTTGATATAATTATAATATATTTTAAAGGGAGATAACAGTTGAACTA
>DBGA01000068.1:0-1630 GCA_002295325.1 Ruminococcaceae bacterium UBA866
AAGATAAGTGCAAAATTCAATGTAGGCGATACAAAAAATACCATTTCAGTTTCAGAGCAAAAGTTAGAAAAATCCGACAAGGTTGAGATAAGTTCTGCCGCAACACAGCAGTACGAAATCTATAAAATGACTAAAAGTGTCATGAAAGACATTGATGCAATTGATATGAACAAAAAGATTGATAACATTAAAACACAGATAGATAATCGCACTTATAAGATTTCACCTGATAAAATAGCAGATGCAATTTTGTCACGTTGGACAATATAAATTGCGAGATAATAAAAGGGTAGGTGGGTTGGTTTTGGAGTCAAAACAAGTTTTTTATAATTTTGTGCAAGAGTATATTGTTTTTCTTGATCAAATGATTGAGGCGCAAAAANNTTTGTCCAAACAAGTAAAACAGGTTGAAAAATCTGTAGCATCACTACAAACTTTTTTGATGAAACTTGATAGCATGGAAAAAAAGCGTATGGAGCTTCAAGAACAAGCTGGATATGATGATATGACATTCCGCCAAATTATTGAGACTGCTTCCGATTCACAAAGACAAGAATTACAAACATTGTTTGAAGGAATGGAAAAAAGAGTTTCTGATATTGCTTACTATAACAGTAAATCTCAAGAAAAAGTGAAACTGGATTTACAGGTTTGGAATAATAGCACAGCAAAGGGCACACCGACTACCAATGCAGGTGGATATACTGCAAATAAAAAACACATTGACTCCACTGGAAAGTCTTCTGTGTTTGAAACAAAAGTGTAAACCGAGATTAAGACGAATTATCGTGGTTAAATACCGTTTGACATAAAGGAGTTTATATTATGAGACCAACTTTTTTAGGATTTGAAACAGCTCGCAGGGGTATTGCTGTGAACCAAAAGGGGCTTGATATCGTAGGTAATAACCTTACCAACGTTCATACTCCTGGCTATACAAGACAACGAGTTGACATTTATTCTATATCTGCTGACGTGAGACGTACCAGATATGGCACTCCTAACGCTGAACTTGCAGGACAGGGCGTTGGAATGGGTGGTGTGTCCCAAGTTAGAGATTCTTTTTTGGATAGAAGGTTTAGGGACGAGTATTCCGACGTTGGCTATTATGACCAAGTCAGCAAAATACTTGAAGACGTTGAATCTGCTATTGATGAGTATGGTTCAGATACAGGACTAAAAAGTGCAATTAAAGGCATTTCAAAAGCACTCAACGAATTTAGTAGTAACCCTGATTCAAAGGTGCACGCAAATGTTGTTGCAACGGCTTTTAAAAGCATTACCCAAACACTGAAACAATTTGACTCCAAGCTTAATAATGTTGCTGCACAACAAAAAAATGATTTAGAAATTTCTACTAAGAATGTAAATGATATTCTTACAAAGCTTGTAGGATTAAATAAAGTAATTGGCGATGATGTTGAAACTCGAACAAATAAAGGTGAGTATTATGGTCCAAATGAACTGTTGGATCAACGTAATTTATTGCTTGATGAGCTTTCAAGATATGGTGATATTCAAGTAAAACAAAATTCCGACGGAACAGTTACCGTAAACATGAGCGGACACACTGTTATTGATGGAGAAAAAAAGGAAATTTTGAACTTTAAGTCATATAACGACGGTACTG
>DBGA01000068.1:1726-4639 GCA_002295325.1 Ruminococcaceae bacterium UBA866
GGTTGAGGGCAACATTATTGCTACCGCCGCCAACATATCTTTAAGTACTGCTTGGGCAAATGATTCAAACTATGTTATCTTTAAGATAGGCGACAAAGATCCTAAGTATGCCAACGCTTTGTCAGCAGCACTTACTGCAAAAAAACAAAACTTTGTTTTTTCGGGTTCTTCTACAAATATGACATTTGAGGAATTTGTAAATGACTATGTAGGTGTTTGTGGGTCGGAACGTAGCTTTAGTGGTGGCAGACTTGATGCATCAGCAGCAATTGCTGATGATTTACTTGACAGAAGAGACCAAATATCCGCCGTTTCTCCTGACGAGGAAACGGCTAATATGATGCTTTACAATAAATCTTATCAAGCGGTTGCGCGTTTGATGACAACGCTTGATGAAGCACTTGATGTCTTAATTAATAGAACAGGTATGGTTGGCAGATAACGACTAAACTAATAGGAGGTAATGGCAGTGCGTGTAACACAAAGTATGATGACTAGAAATTATATGAAAAATTTAAATTCTGCGATAGGTAATGTTTCAAGATCAAATCAAAGGATTACATCAGGCAGAAAATATACTAGACTTTCAGAAAACGTTGCAGAGGGATCAAAAGCATTAAAAGTACGTGAAGATATTTATAAAAGCGAGCAATACATTGCAAACATTAAAACCGCTGAAAATGAACTATCTTCTGCTGAAAGCAACCTAAAATCAATGACCGAGATTTTACAAACAGCACAAGAGAGAATATCCAAAGTTTTAAACGGCACGATTTCTCAGAGTGACCGCGATGTTATAGCAAAAGAAATTAGAGGTCTACAGGATCAAATTCTAAAGACAGCCAATGTTAAATATGGGGATAAGTACCTGTTTAGTGGTACTAACAACGCAAATCCTCCTTTTAAACTTAATGCTGATGGTAGCGTTCTCTATAATGGTTTTCCGGTAAATGACATTTTTCAGAATGCCACTGACGGAAAGTATTATGTACCTGGCACCCCAGATGATATTCTTATTCCTCAAAATGAGAAAATGTATGTAGATATTGGTTTGGGTATTAAAATGTCAGGTGATAATGTCGATCCAACTACAGCTTTTGAAACCTCGTTTTCAGGGCTTGGCGTTATTGGATTTGGTATGTCTGCCTCAGGACTTCCGAACAACGTGATAGGATTACTTGGTGAAATGGCTGATAGACTCTCACCAAAGCCACCAGCTGTATATGACGCTAGTGAAGCTGAGAAATGTGTTAATGTTTTGAAGGAGCAAACCGATTTTGTGGTTGCTAATATGACGGAAATCGGAACAAGATGTAATTTCCTTGAGAAAACTACTGAAAGAATTGAAAGTGACATTCTTAATATGCAGGGATTAAGATCACAGCTTGAAAATCCAAACGATGCTGAAGAAACTATGAACATGAAAATGTATGAATATGCTTGGATGGCTACGTTAAAAATGGGCAGCAAAATTATTCCGATGTCCTTAATGGACTTTATTAACTAAAACACTGCTATTTGTTAAAATGACTATATTTTAATTTATTGAAATCTTGTATTTGTAAAGGAGGGGAAGTAGTGTGATGCAACTATTAAAAATTACTACAACGCCAATTGAATATAAAATTCAGGTTGATCATGCATCTTTAAAAGTAAATCAGAATGACCCTGTTCAATTGAATGCCCGAGTAACACCCTTAAAGATGCAAATTAGAATGGATAACATTGAAGTCAGACTAGATACAAGCAAGGCTCGCCACAGTTTAGGATATAGAACTGTGACCGACATTGTTGGTGAGGCTAGCCAAAGGGGAGTGCAGGTAGCAATGGATGCGACTGCACAGTATGCGGCAATTGGAAATCAAATGGCGCAAATTCAAAATAAGCAGGATATTCCGTCTATACTTGCTCAAAGTTTATATAGACAGCCAACGACAACAACGGTGTTTTTGCCTGTTCATGGCGGTCTGGATATTTCGTGGAAACCAAATGAAATGGATTTGAAATTTGAACCAGGTACTATTCACAATGAATGGCAATCAGCGAAGTTTAATATGGAATATGTTCCATCAAGGTATCAAATGAGTATTCTACAGTACCCTAAGGTAACGATTGAATATGTAGGTGGCCCCAATTATGTTCCACCTAGTGCAGACCCCAATTATGAAGAAAAATAATGAAAAGAAAATTAACGGTCGTAAGAACAATTTATTGGACGACTGTTAATTTCTCTGCATTTATGTAGCTTTTTTTCTACGAATTATTAGAGTTTTATAGATAATTAAAATAGTTTGACTAAATTTATGCCGAAGGGTGGTTATGGGTATAAATACCCCTAATATGATTATACAAACAAGAGATTTCGGTGAAGTTGCAATCGAAGAACAGGATATTGTAACTTTTATTCACCCAATATTGGGATTTGAAGACTTGACAAAATATGTGTTTCTTTTTGATCAAAGCGTGTCTAGCCAGTTTGTGTGGCTACAATCATTAGAAGATAAGGATATCTGCTTTATCTTGGCTGATTCATCAGTAGTTTCGGAAGAGTATATTCCAGATTTACCGAAGAGAGAATTAATGGAGCTTGGAGATGGCAAAAATATCATCTGGCTCATTGTTGTCTTAGATGAGGATTTTTCTAAATCTACAGTTAATCTAAAAAGTCCAATTATCCTGAATTTTGAAAAGAGAAGAGCAATGCAGATAATTTTAGATCAAAATTATCCAATTAGATATCCTCTTGTACAAAAAGAAAGGGATGGGGTATAGTGCTTGTTTTATCAAGAAAATGTGAAGAATCTTTGATTGTTAACGATGAAATTGAAATAAAAATTATTGAAATTGTTGGTGACAAGGTTCGTTTAGGAATTGAAGCCCCTAAAAACTATAAAATTCTGCGAAAAGAACTCG
>DBGA01000068.1:4663-13581 GCA_002295325.1 Ruminococcaceae bacterium UBA866
CCAAATTTCTATATTTATAGGGTCTTCGCTAAGAGATTCTTTTGAGGCTGAAGTTACAAAACCCGTAATATGTACTTTTTGAGAGATATGCAACTCTTTATATGTTATAAAACTGTCGCAAACATCTAATAGCTGTAAGCGATTTTTCGAGGATAGATATACCTCTCCCACAAAACAATGGCACTCTTCACCATCTATGAGTTTTATTATTTTTGCTGTTGATTTAAACTTAAGTAAAGGTACAAAATCACTGACAAAGTCAACAGACTGTTTTTCTAAAGAAACATGGCCTTTTCCTATTTCGAGCAGTTGATCGTTTTCATCTTTAAGATATGCCTCAAAATAGTCTTTTGGGTTTATTGAATTTAGATAATTATAATTGTGCATATGAAACCTCACTTATATCTATTGTCGGGATATATTAGCTTTTAAATTAACGTATTCTATATAAAAATTTACTACTAACATCGTGTCTTTGTCAAGCCTTATTTAAAAGAAGATGTCAGATGGCATTAATGTTTCATTAAATGGGTCTACGATATAGGTGAAAAGAAAGGTGTGAGAAAATGAATTCAAACGACAATATCAAATTAGTAGAAGAAATCTTACACAGTAAAATAGAATTATTTTTCATATATGAGGAAATTACTGATAGAATGGTTACCTGTGAGACTGAAGAATTATCAAATTACATTACCAAAAGACAGGACATAGCTTTACAAATTGACCTGCTTAGCCAAAGGCTTGTCCCTCTGTATGACCAGAGTGGAGATAACAAATTGAGACAGGCAGCTTTAAACGAATTGAATTATGGTGAATGTTCTGATGAGTTAAAAGATGTATTCTTAATTGGACAGAAATTGGCTTCAATTGTATCTAGAATTTTACGCAAGGAACAGCAAGTGATTTTTCATATTGAAACCCAAAAGGAGATATTACTTAACCTAATTAGGCAACAAAACACTGGAGTAACCGCAAATGCAGAAAAATATTACAGGACTTCAAAACATTTAGAGGATAATATTACAGTATTTAATAACAAATATTGATTTATTGGGAATAATAATGTAATATTATGTTAAGTTATGGGGAAAAGTTACGATACATATATTAAGGTACTTTATTTTTGGAATACAAAATAAAGTGTTATCAACTTGGGGGTGCAGACATGAACACAATTAGTTCTTCAAATGGTTATAGTGTGTCAAGCGGTACAAGTAAGGGATTTTCTGGAATGGTTTCAGGAATGGACACCGAGGGTTTAGTACAAAAAATGCTCTCTGGGACACAAACTAAGATTGATAGACAGAGTGGAAAAAAACAGGTTAGCTCGTGGAAACAAGACATCTACCGTGATGTTATTACTAAGGTTAATAAGTTTCAGACGAAGTTCTTGGACTTTACATCTAACACAAACTTGATGTCAAATACATTTTTTAATCAGATGAAGTCCACTTCCACTTCGTCTGCTTTTCGCGTTACTGGCAGCAGTAGTGCAATTTCTGGAGATATGCAGGTGAAGATTAACGAACTTGCCACCAGTACACGCCTTGAGGGTAGAAGTATTGCTGCAAGTAATGCGTTGAGTGGTGAATTTAAAGCGGATGCATTTAATGCTAGAGTTTCCTTTAATGTTGCAGAGGTTACAGTAGATGGTGTGACCAAGCCGACAGAAACCTTTAATCTGGAAGCTGCTGATATAGATAAGCTTATGGAAGGCGGAGCTGTTAGGAAAGAATTGACAAGTGGGGATATTGTTTCGTTTTCAATTGGCACAGATGGAAATTTTACTATGTATGGTGACGCAAGAGTAGTTACTGTTAGAGATGGGTCGCCGATTTTAAACCCTGATGGACTACCTATGGGAAGTACCACAGCTTTAGGTTTAGAAAAACTTGGTTTAGTTGCTGGTAGAGTCAATCTGCCAACAGATGGAACTATGGTGTCCAAAGTGAAAAAGGATGCATCACCTAAAATTGAGTTTTCCTTAGACGGTATAAAAAAGACGATTGAAATAAAAGCAGATGAAACGAATGTTACATTACAGGAGAAGCTAAATTTTGCTTTCGGCAAAGACACGGTTAGAGTGAATGGAACAGATTTAACTGCATTTTCATTAACTACAGCTAAAGGCAGAAAAATTGTGGTTGGTGGTAATGGTTCCGGACTTGAAGCAATGGGCTTGAAAGAAGGACAATCCAACACGGTTGGAATGGGAGATACATTAGCAAATGTTTTGGGTACCAGTGTGTTTGTAGATGGTAAGGCTTCTTTTTTAATTAATGACAAATTTATTGAAGTGTCTGACACAGATACAATAAGCTCTTTCATGAGAGAGATAAATATTTCAGATGCTGACGTGAAGATTGAATACTCTGAACTTGAAAATCGTTTTGTAATGAGCCGAAATTCATCGGGTGCGGGCTTTGATCTTAAAATTACGGATAACAACGGCATATTAAAAAAGATTTTCGGCGCTAAGGATAGCAGTACCATTGCTGATGTTCTTAATCCTGCAAATGGAATGTATAAATCTGGAATAAATGCTAAGCTAACAATTAATGGAGTTGTAACAGAACGAAGTTCAAACAATTTCACAGTTAATGGCATAAATTTTGAGCTGTTAAGTAAGACGGATAAAATAGAAACAATTTCCACAACGAGGAATACAGATACGATATTCGATGGCATTAAATCCTTTGTCGAAGAGTATAACGCTCTTATTAAAGATTTAAATGGATTAGTGGATGCAAAAGAAGAATACAAAGAATATCCTCCTCTCACAGATGCCCAAAGAAAAGATATGAGTAAGAGCGAGATTGACGCTTGGGAGAAAAAAGCGCAAACTGGTTTGCTCAAAGGTGATAGTGATATTGGATCTTTCCTATCCCAAATGAGATTGGCATTGTATCAAAAGCCTAATGGCGCTAAATATGGGCTATACGATATTGGTATCGAAACAAGTAAGGAATGGCAAGAGCGTGGCAAGCTTACAATCGATGAGGATAAGCTTAAAAAAATGATTAGCAATGACCCTACTGCAATACAAGAGCTGTTTACCTACTCGAAAACAACGGTTGTAAACGGGAAGACAGTTCCAGACGGTCCACAGGGCATTGCAACAACATTTAAGGCTGTTATTGAGAAAACTGCAAACAAAAGTTCAGGTTCTCCAGGTACTCTTGTTTTACTTGCAGGTATTGATGGAACAGCAAGCGACAAAAATAATAGGTTGAGCGATCAGATGAATAAAATGAATGAAAAGATTAAGGCGCTCAAGGTTCAATATGAAAAAGAAAAGTCAAGATATTGGAGAGAATTCAACAATATGGAAAAGGTTTTGGCAAACTTAAGTTCACAAAGTGGATGGTTAACACAACAGTTTGGCCAGTAATTGCGTGTTAAAGATTCTTGCAAAATATGAAATGACACAGGCGTAAGATGGACAAACAGTTGCTTTGAACCTTTCTTGCACGTGACTTTTTTACAAAGGGATGGTAGCATGTTAGTTAACTCATACGAACGATATAAACAGCAATCCGTCATGACTATGACACAGGGTGAGATGCTTATTAAACTTTGGGACGAAATCTTAAAGCAGTTAAATTCTGGAGTAATATTTATTGACAAAAGGGATTTTTCACAGTCAAACAAGGCGTTGCAAAAAGCGCAGCGTATCATTAATCATTTGAGAGCAACGCTTAATTTCAATTATGAAATGTCAAATGATCTTGATGCTCTGTATGAGTTTTTCAACAGCAAAATTGTTGAGGCAAATATTCATAAAAATTCAAACCCGATTGAGGAAATATTATCAATGGTAACGGAGCTTCGTGACTCTTTTGCGCAAGCGGAGCGTTCAGCAAGGATGAAGTAGTCCTGCGGATAAAAAAGGAGTGAGATTATGCTTTTTGGAAGCAGAGAGTTTAAAATTATGGAACAGAGTGCAGACGCACTTTGGAAGAAACAAAAGGTTATTAATCAAAATATCGCAAACTATGATACCCCCAATTATAAAGCAAAAACCCTTACTTTTAGTGAGGTATTGCAAGGGCAACAGAA
This sequence comes from Ruminococcaceae bacterium UBA866, assembly GCA_002295325.1. Classification (GTDB taxonomy): domain Bacteria; phylum Bacillota; class Clostridia; order Oscillospirales; family Ruminococcaceae; genus Paludihabitans. The sequence goes on from DBGA01000068.1 coordinate 8,726, forward strand.
TTCAAATAATGGAAAATTGATTGACGTTGCGGTGACAACGGATGAAACTTCTACAGTAAGACCTGACGGTAACAATGTTAATATGGTTAAGGAAAATCTTGAGCTTTATAAGACATATATGCAATCAGCTTATCTCTATGATAAAATCAATGGAAAATTTACAAGTATTCGTAATGTGTTCAACCAAATGCCTAAATAATATTACTGAAAGGAAGGGCTGCTATGTCTTTTTTAAGTTCACTTGACATTACGGGTTCTGCACTGACAGCACAGAATTATAGAATGTCCCTTATATCACAAAATTTAGCTAACAGTAGTACAACTAAAACAGAAGATGGCGGACCGTATAAAAGAAAACAAGCGATNNGCTTAGCTTTTCTGAGGTTTTAAACGGTAAAATGAACGAACAGACCCAAGGTGGAGTAAGAGTTTCTAGAGTAGTAGAAAGTGATACACCTTTTGTTCCTGTCTATGATCCAGCTCACCCACATGCTGATGAAAATGGATATGTTATGTATCCAAATGTCAACTCAACAGAAGAATTGACTGATTTGATGGCGGCAACTCGTGCTTATGAAGCAAACATTACGGCATTAAATGCAATAAAAGCAATTGCTGCCAAAGCACTTGAAATCGGTAAATAGGCTTACTATGATTTGTCGCTCTGAGAGCAGCTTAATAGAAAATATATTAAGTATATATGGATATCGAAAATGTGCTAGGAATACTACTTAATTGTTATATTATATTTTATTTGATGAAGGGAATAATATTTTATGTTTAAAAATATGTCGGTAAAAAAGAGGTTAACAATAACCATTATTAGCATGGCTGTGCTTTGTGCTATAGTTGCTGGAGTTGCAATCGGGGGATTGACTATAGTTAATGGTTCTTTTCAAAAATTTATAGCAACAGATTTTGAATTAGGTAATAATGTACGTGATATTCAAACATCAGTTGAAAGAATTGCAAGATATACTACTGAAATGGCTCTGCAACGTGATAATACAAACATGAAAGCATATATTGATAAAATTGAGAATCGAGAAGAGGCAATCACAGAACAGCTTAGCAAACTGGGATTGATTAAGATATCTAATACTGTGTTACTAGATGAGTTTAAAAATAATCTAACGGAATGGTTACTGATTCATGAGAATATTATGAGTAATCTAAAGAGCGGTAATGATATTTTAGCGGAGCGTCTTATGCTTACTGATAATAGTCAAAAGTTAACAGCACTTCGTGAATCTTCTGATAAATTAGTTGCCGAAGCTAATAAAACAGCATATGGCGATGTTCAACGTAATCAGAGATACTATATTTATATAATGATATTCTTGGCTGTTATGGTGGTAGCTTCCGTAGCTTATTCAATCATTATGGGAACATCTACTACCAAGAGTATACTTATTCCACTAATGCAAATTGAAAGAGCGGCTAAAGAAATGGCAATGGGAAATCTCTCGACTGTTATTTCATATAAATCCAGAAATGAACTTGGAAAACTTGCAGATAGTCTTAGGGACTCTATGCAAATCCTTCATAACTACATATGGGATATTGAGAATTCTATGAATGAATTTGCAAGTGGAAATTTTAACGTACATTCTTCTCAAATATTCATGGGAGAATTTGAAAACATCCAAATTTCTATGAATAAGTTCATTTTAACAGTGTCAGGCGCATTGGCACAAATAACAGAGGCTTCTGACCAGGTTTCAAGTGGTTCAGAACAAGTTTCTGATGCTGCACAAGCATTGGCACAGGGTGCTACTGAGCAAGCTAGCTCAGTAGAAGAAATGTCTGCTACAATCAGCAATATTTCTCAACAAGTGACTCAAAACGCATCTAATGCAAATGAGGCTTGCAAAAAATCTAATGACGCTGGCAGGGAAATCGGCGCTAGTAATCAGCAAATGATGCAAATGATTGATGCAATGACTGCGATTACTACAAAATCTCGTGAAATTGGAAATATCATTAGTACAATAGATAACATTGCATTCCAAACTAATATATTGGCGCTGAATGCTGCTGTTGAGGCAGCTAGAGCAGGCACTGCTGGTAAAGGTTTTGCTGTTGTTGCGGGCGAAGTTAGAAACTTGGCTGTTAAAAGTGCCGAGGCTGCTAAAAACACAGCTAAATTAATTGAAGAATCCATTCAAGCTGTGGAAGCTGGTTCACGTATTGCAAATGAGACGTCTGCTTCATTGAAACAAACAGTTTTACTTGCAAATGATTCCACACAACTAATTAATTACATTGCAAAAGCTTCCAACGAACAAGCGGCTTCTGTTGCGCAGATTAATCTTGGTATCAATCAGATTTCGTCTGTTGTTCAGACAAACTCCGCTACAAGTGAAGAAACTGCGGCTGCTAGCCAAGAGTTGTCTGGTCAAGCCACCGTGCTTAAATCTATTGTCTCAAATTTCACATTATTTGAAGAAGAATAGATGCATAGGTGATTTTGACTACTTATCATTAGATATAAAATTCATAATCCTAAGAAAAGATAAACTATCTTTTCTTAGGAATTGTGCATAATATAAGTTTAATACCGATAGGAGTTGAGAAAAATGAGTAGCGGAATAGATACGGGCATATTACTTGATGCCGGCACTAATGAAATTGAAATTATGGAATTTACAATTCATAATGATACATTTGGTATCAATGTTGCAAAGGTCAAAGAAATTTTAATGGACAGTGAGATTAAGGCTATGCCTCATTCACATCCTTCCGTAGAGGGTGTTTTTAAGTCTCGGGATGTTTTGCTGACAGTCATTAATCTCCCACATTATTTGGGTTTAAATAGTGACGAGGAAAAGGAGAGAAGCCTTTTCATTGTAACTAGTTTTAATAAAATGAGCGTAGCTTTTCGAGTTGATGCGGTTGTTGGAATTAATCGTATTTCTTGGAAAAATATTGAGAAACCTGATAAAACAATTTATGGTGGTAGCGAGGGTGTTACAACAGGTATTGCAAATTTTGAAGACCGTTTAATTACCATACTTGACTTTGAAAAAATAGTTTCAGATATATCACCTGAAAATGGAATTCAAGTATCCAGCATCACCAAAATGGGAAAACGTAGTCAGAATAATATACCAATCATTGTCGTTGAAGACTCCACGCTATTGGCAAAGATGATTTTAGAATGCTTAAATTTAGCTGGGTTTACTAATATCATACAGTTTAATAATGGTGAGGAAGCTTGGGATTACCTTAATGGCTTTAGACAGCAAAAAAATATTACAGATGCAGTTGCTTGCATAATCACTGACATAGAAATGCCTAAAATGGATGGGCACAGATTGACAAAGCTAATTAAGAGTGATAATGAGTTTAATGTAATTCCAGTAATAATTTTCTCTTCTTTAATAAACAATGAAATGCGAAAAAAAGGAGAGCACCTGGGTGCAGATGCTCAACTTTCAAAACCCGATATTGGCAACCTTGTTTCTGTACTTGATGGGTTGATTAAAAATATCAATAGGGAGCTACAAGAGAGTTAAATAGTCTTAATAATTATATTTGAGAAAGGGTGAGCTAAAATAGATAATTTAGATAGCTTAGACAACTTAGATGATGATTCTCAAACATCAGCTTTGCCATATCTTATGTTTAAAATTAATGATGTAATGTATGCTGTGAATGGCTCAATGATAAATTCTATCTTTGTTTTGGAGCAGCCGGTTACCTGTGTGCCTATGACAGAATCTCATGTACGTGGTATTATTAATGTGCGTGGTGAAATTGTTCCCATTGTGGATATGAGGGTGCTTTTTGAGCTTCCTACAGCTGAACAAAATAATCGAGATTTCGCAGAAATGATAGAAAAACGCAAACAAGATCATCTTAATTGGGTTGATGCTTTGCGTACTTCAGCTGAAAATGGCACCCCATTTACGCTCGCTATTAGCCCTCATGAGTGCGCCTTTGGCAAGTGGTATGACACATTTGAAACTAACGATCAATCTGTAATACATTATTTGAAACAGGTAGATGAGCCACATACCAAACTGCATGCTTGTGCAGAAGAAGTGGCTAATTGTGCACAAAAATGTGATGATTGTGATAGAGAAGAATGTGTTAGAGTTGTTCTTAAGAATGCATTTGAAGTATATGTACCCAATTTATTAAAACTGATTGACCAAGTGCGAGATGCTCATAGTGCAAGCAGTAAGCAGATGGTTATTGTTCTCCAAGAAGAGGCTGTTCAAATGGGTATCCTAGTCGATTCGGTTGTTGAGGTTGCTGAAATTAATGAGGTTTTCTCACTAAAAGAAATGCCTAGTTCTCATCGTTCACCGTTTGTATACGGAGTTGGAACCGTTGAACACTTTGAAAAAGAAATTCTAATGTTAGATGTTTCAGCTGTAGTCAAATGTACTTAAATTAATAAAACCACCCTAGACTAAAATGTCGAGGGTGGTTTTATTTCGAGATTTATTTGATAAACAATAAATTTGTAAAATATCGATCAGTTGAATACTATTCGTCCCCACAACCTGCATTAACGCTGAGAATACAAAAAGAGAAGCAGAGCCTTTGGGCTCTGCTTCTTATTGCTATGTAATCCAATGCTTTTTTCTACAAATCTATCAACGCAGGAAACAAAATTAAATAAACAATCTCGTTTCGTGTGCGATATAGGTAAAGCTTTAAGCTTTTATTGTAGAAGTTGTAGGATTGATTGTGGTTGTTGATTAGCTTGAGCAAGCATAGCTTGTGCAGCTTGAGTCAACACGTTCATCTTAGTGTAGTTCATCATTTCTTTTGCCATGTCTGTATCACGGATACGAGAGTTAGCAGAAGTCATATTCTCAGCAGTAACGTCAAGGTTGTTGATA
>DBGA01000068.1:13611-14580 GCA_002295325.1 Ruminococcaceae bacterium UBA866
TTACGTCGATAGAAGCACCAGCAGCGTCACTTGTGCTAACGTCTAGGCCTTTAATGCCCAAACCAGCTGAACGAACATCTTCAACTTGTACAGTAACTTTGTTGAATGCATCGTTAGTGTCACCTACTTGTAGTGACAAACCTTTGTTTGCAGTAGTAGCGTCATATTGAATTGTAAGAACATCATCTGTAGCTAATGCACCTGATGATGAAAGCGCAACGCCATTTTTCTTAGTAGCAGCTACAAGTGAAGCTAAATCAGTAAACCCAATGTTACCTTTTTTAGCTTCAGCGCCGGAAGCTACCATTTCATATTTTTTTCCATCAATCTCAATAGTGTTACCAACTGCCACACCAGCATCGGTTAAAGTTATAGTCTTTGAACTATCAGTTGCAGCAGTAGGTGTACCAGCAGCCACACCAGCACCACCAGTCATATTTGTAACTCTAGGAGCATTGGTGCCGGTTTTGTTTGAAGTTAATACAACACCAGTATCAGAACCAGAAACATTAAAACCACTTAAGCCTTTGTTTTCTTCAATAGCAGTTTTTAGATTAGCAAAAGTACCAGCCGCGCTAGCACCAGCTTTATATGAAACCTTAACTTCTTTAGCTGAACCATCAGCATTTGCTACAGTGATAGCCATTTCATATGTAGTACCATCAGTACCAGCAGTTACTGCACCAGAGGTGTACTTACCAGCATTAGCAGCTACTCCAGCAACTACGTGAGTGCCAACACTTGAACCAACATTTGCAGGAGCACCAATTTTGCTACCAAGGTTACCGTCAAGAAGGTTGATACCGTTAAAGTTAGTTGAGTCGCCGATACGGTCGATTTCTTCAGTTAATTGGTCGATTTCAGCTTGAATTGCTTCACGGTCAACATTATTTTGGATAGTTCCGTTAGCAGATTTTGTTGCAAGCTCAGTCATACGGTTAAGCATGTTATGAACTTCTGTCATAGCAC
>DBGA01000067.1:0-1230 GCA_002295325.1 Ruminococcaceae bacterium UBA866
CATTCATAAGTACTGTTAAAACTTGAACACACTTTACTTTAATCATGGATGCGTTGTCAATAATTGCTTGATTTAATGGAGTAAAATAAACCTGTAAATCCTCTAAACAATCTTTGTCATAAGATTGTCGTAGATATAGGAGCTTACTTCTATTATAAATACTTTGGGAAAAAGTGTAAAAGTATGCTGGTAAATTCTGTCGATATATGTTATAATATATTAATATTATCGTAAATTTTAACACGTATTATTCTGATATAGCTTAAAAATTGAATGGATAAGATAAAACTTTTAACTCGCTTTAAATATTATTTTTGTCCAAAATAAAAAAATAATAAGATTGGATAGTTGGTAATTTATAATGATTTATGTTCCAATAAAACATTTAAAACCCGGAATGCTGGTAGCTCAAGATGTTACCCATGGCACCTCTTTTTTCTCTTTGATTGTGAATGGGCAAAGTTTAACTCTTGAGTCCATAGCTAAGCTTAAAAAATACAATATATCAGGTATCTATATTCAAAGTAAACTCCTTGACGGTGTTAAGGTTGAAGAATTTATCGACAGTTCATTTAAACAGAAAACAATTAAAGAATTAAAAAAAATCTATGATGAGTTTACCTCCCAAAAATCAATTGGAGTGTCTACATTAAATGCATTTTCTGATTTAGCAGAAAGTTTGATTGCACATGCCGTTTCCAAAGATGAGTGCTTGATAAACATTATTGAAATTAAGGAATACGATACATACACATATACTCATAGTATGTATGTTGGTATTTTAAGTGCTCTAATCGGTATTCGAAGTGGTTATCCACATTCAATGTTAACAGAACTTACAATGTGTGGACTTTTACACGATATAGGAAAGCTTGATATTCCTATAGAGATAATCAATAAAGATAGTGCGCTTACAGCTGAGGAATTTGAACTGATGAAGGCCCATCCTACCAATGCAGTTACGCGTCTTTCTCCATGTCGTCAAATTTCTGCAGCAGTACTTGCGGGCATTGGAAGTCACCATGAACGATATGACGGAACTGGTTACCCAAAAGNNTATGGAAGAATTTTAGCTTTAGCTGATGTGTATGATGCCCTTACTTCACATCGCTCCTATCGAAAGGCTTGGTCCTCAAACGAAACTATAGAATATATGATGGGTTGTGCTGATACTCATTTTGATTATAAGATATTACAAACCTTTTTAAGAACGGTTGCGGTTTATTCAGT
>DBGA01000067.1:1430-11233 GCA_002295325.1 Ruminococcaceae bacterium UBA866
CTATCTCACCCTGCATACATATTCACAAAGTAAAATAACCATCGACATACAGTCGCTGGTTATTTTACTTTGTAGAGGATAAATTTCAAAAAAATCTGCGTAAATTATCATTTGTCACATTCTATTTGAGCCTTGATTCTTCCAGCTATATCAAGTATATTTGCCCTATTGTTATCTCTTTGCTCTGGACTGGTTTCACAATAAGTTATAGCGACCAAAGGACCACATTTATCCCATTTGTCATGGGTAAGTTTATCAACCATGCCTAGTTTTATAGCAAAATTGCTATCATCCACACCTACATATTTCGCTAAATCAATCATACTCACCACCCCTATTAATTATATGATGAGGTGAATTTGTCCTATGCTTTCCTGTATATTTTAAAATAGCCTACAATCTGTCTAAGACTCTTTTTAACAGACATCANNTATAACATAATTCCATTTGAATATGAATACAACAATGTTATAGACAGTTTTAGGCATATCATAGCGTATTGGAGAGGACTACAATGAATACTGGTATTTATTTGAGAAAATCACGTGCAGAGGAGCTTTCCGACTCTACGGAAAAAACTCTAAAACGGCATAAAGATACCCTACTAGCGTTTGCAAAACAATGTAATCTTACTATTTTAGAAACATATGAGGAAGTCATCAGTGGCGAAAATCTATACACCCGCACCGAGATGTTAAGGCTACTCAGTGACGTTGAGATTGGCAAGCTTGACGCTGTATTGTGTATGGACATTGATCGCTTAGGGCGTGGTTCTATGAGCCAGCAAGGGGTTATTCTTGAAACCTTTAAATCTGCAAATGTAAAGATTGTTACCCCAAGAAAGACCTATGATCTAAACAACGAAATAGACGAGGAATATACAGAGTTCCAAACCTTCTTTGCAAGACGTGAGCTAAAGACCATTAAAAGACGTATGCGGCAAGGCATTAATAAATCCTTAAAGGATGGTGGCTATATCTCAAATGCTCCATATGGCTATCAAAGCTGTCGGATTGGCAAACTTCCCTCTCTAAAAATTGTAGAGGCTGAAGCCGAATTCGTTAAGCTCATATTTGATATGTACGCAAATCAAGGCTGCGGATGTCACGTTATTGCAGAAAAATTGAATTTACTGGGTGCTATTCCTAAAAGGGGTGCAAAGTTTTCACGCACCACAGTAAAAGCAATAATTCAAAATGAAGTATACACTGGTAAGGTCGTTTGGAATAAACGTAGGCATAGAAAGCCAGATGATAAAAACGAAAAATACTGGTCTACCTTAAACCCTGAGAGTGAGTGGATTAAAGCGGACGGACTACACCCTGCAATCATTGATATTGAGATGTTTGAACGCGCAAAGGAAACACTTTCGGGCAGATATCATCCACCCTATTTTAGTGGGAAGCTTACCAATCAACTGGCTGGAATTTTAACCTGTGCAAAGTGTGGTGGCAAGATGATGCGCAGGGAATTTAAGAATAGCGGGATGATTTATTTAATCTGTCCTACTAGCGGTTGTGTAAAAATGACCTCGTTTAGTGCTGTAGAAAAACAGGTTCTAGCCTCCATTAAGCAACAACTTGAAGAGTTAAAAATAGAAGTTGCCACACCAGTGCAAAGCTATGATAGTCTGATTGAAAAAGCAATTCTTTCTACCAAAAAGGAAATTGACATTTTGCAAACCCAAAAAGAAAAGCTATATGACTTTTTGGAACAGGGTGTCTATACCCTAGAAGTATTTTCGGAGAGAACATCTACGATTGACGAAAAAATAAAAAAGCTGTACTCATCCCTTGAACAACTATATATTGAGATTGAAAGTAAAAATCAAGTAAAGGTTGATGACGTTTGCAAAAAGGTAGACAACGTTTTTAATGCTTATGAAAATGCTACAATTGACCAAAAAAACAGACTTTTAAAAGCGATTGTTAAAAATGTCACTTACTATAAAGATAAGCAATGGCCAGCTGAAAAATTTATCTTGCATATAACCTTAAAAGATATTTAGATAAGCCGTAAGTTAAACTTAACACAAATGATAATCCCATACTTTTAGAAAAAACTAAAAGTATGGGATTATCTATTATATATAACTTGATAGTTGCCTTTCGGAGCAACTGTCATAAATACGTCCTGCATTGATACAAACCGCTTCTTTAAAGCCATTTGAACTGCTATTTTGTTGCGATACAAACTTCGAATCAGCCATATATATCCTCCTAATATTGTATTTAAAAAAGCAAATTTTCCATGCTTTTTTATTGTGGCAAAAGCAGAGGTACTACTCTGCTTTAAGCCTTGTTATCTTTAGGTGAAATTTGCGCAATAATTTAATGCCTAAAGATATAGCCTCAATACATATTATGAAAAAATAGTTATTTTGTGCGTAGAAAATAGAGTTTACTTAAATTTTCTCTAGCTTTGCAAAGTTTGCCATAATTTTTTTGGTTCCAACTTTGTCAAACGATACCTCTACCAAAGTATCGTTGCTCATCTTGGTCATAGATTTTACCTTGCCCTTACCAAAGATTTTGTGGGAAACAGTATCATTGACACCAAAATCAACAACTGCCTTTTCTACCGGGCGACTAACACCAACAGTTCCCTCAATTTCTGGTTTGTAAACAGGTTTCGCTTTTTCTGGGCGAGGTGAATATCCATAAGCTTTCACGGTTTCGTCAATGATATCAACAAGCTCATCTGGGATTTCCTTTAGGAAACGAGATGGCATATTTCGACTAGTACGTCCAAAAAGCATACGTTGTGCTGAATTTGTAATATACAAATGTTCTTTTGCACGGGTTACTGCAACATATGCAAGTCTTCTTTCCTCTTGTAGCTCAACATCAGATGCTGCTGACAAAAAGCTTGGGAATATGTTTTCTTCCATTCCGACAACATATACATTCTTAAACTCAAGTCCCTTTGCTGAGTGCATTGTCATCATAGTAACTTTATCTTCAGTATCATTTAGATTATCCAAATCGGTATAGAGAGAAACCTCCTCCAAAAAGCCTTGAAGTGTTGGGTTTTCATTTTCTTCACTATACTTAATTAGGTTAGATTTAAGCTCCTCGATATTCTCAAGTCTAACCTCACCCTCTTTACCTTGTGCTTTCAAATAGGCATGGTAGTTGGCTTTTTCCATCAAATTTTCAAGCAACTCAGCCAAACAAAGGGTTTTATTTAACTCTGTAAGCTCCTCAATCATATTCGTAAAGTCAATTAAGCTCGAGGATTTTTTAGAAATCAAATCATAGTCATTTGCTGATTTCATAATTTCGTACATAGGCAAGGATAGCTTATCCGCAATTGCTTCAACATTTTTAACTGTAGTATCACCAATTCCACGCTTTGGCTCATTGATAATACGTTTTAGTCTGATAATATCATAAGGGTTGTCGATGATGTGAAGATAGGATAAAATATCCTTGATTTCTTTACGCTCATAGAACTTTGTTCCACCTACAATTCGATAAGGAATAGCTGATTTTACAAAATAACGCTCAATGTTTGCAGACTGGGCATTCATACGATAAAGTACCGCATTGTCCGAGAATTTCAACCCATTTTCTACACTCTCAGTAACTTTATTGGCAACAAATTGTGCCTCAGAGTTTTCATCTGGACAACGATAAGCAGTAATCTTTTCGCCTACTCCATTGGCAGTCCATAAATTTTTACCCTTACGCTCAGTATTATGCTTAATGATACCATTTGCAGCATCAAGAATATTTTGTGTAGAACGATAGTTTTGCTCAAGGCGAATTACCGTTGCATCTTCAAACTCTTTTTCAAAGTTTAAAATATTTTCAATAGTAGCACCTCTGAACTTGTAGATGGATTGGTCATCATCACCCACAACACAGATGTTTTTACTTCTTTGTGACAGCAAGGTAACAAGCTTATATTGTACATGGTTAGTATCTTGATACTCATCAACAAGAACGTATTTAAAGAGGTTTTGATAGTGTTCTAACACGTCTGGAAACTCGACTAAAAGTTTTACAGTTAGGCAAATAATATCATCAAAATCAACTGCATTTGATGACTTTAGTTTCTTTTGATATAGCGTATAGATGTTTCCAATTACCTTTTTTCTGAAATCTTCAGAGTTTTGTGCTAGGTAATCTGAGGGGGAAATCATTGCGTCTTTAGAGCGACTTATTTCCCCAAGCATTGCTTTTGGTGGAAACATTTTGTCATCAGTAGCAAGGTCAGATAAACAATCCTTGATAGTACGAACACTATCGTCTGTATCATAGATTGTAAAGCTACTCGAATAGCCTAATCTTGTAATCTCACGACGTAAAATCTTTAGACAAACTGAATGAAATGTACCTGCATTAATATTTAACGCAACATCTCCTAATAAGCTTTGAAGTCTACCCTTAAGCTCATTTGCCGCTTTGTTTGTGAATGTAATTGCAAGCACATTCCACGGATTGATAGAATTCACTTTTATGGCGTCTTTAAAACGTTCAACATCATAGTCATTTGAATTCTCTATTGATTTAAGATAATCATTATCTTCATTTGTTACATATTCAGATATGTAATTGTTATGGTATGCATCCCCAAAATTTAACATATTTGCAATTCGGTTTACTAGCACAGTAGTTTTTCCAGAACCTGCTCCTGCTAAGATTAGCACGGGACCATTTACCTTAAAAATTGCTTTTTTTTGCATTTCATTCATTTTTGTAAAACGGTTTTTAAGTATAGTTCTCTTAATCTCATTAAAGCTTTCTTGATTAATCTGCATTAATTTACCTCATTTTCTTCTTTATCTAAATATTACAACTTTATCTTAATCCATTATACCACAAATTTAGGCTAATGAACAGTGTATTTTATAGATTTGTAATTAGTTAAAACAAGTAGTGTTTTTATAATTTTAAGAACTTGACTTTAATTTAGATTAATTTGGTAATAATAAAGTTAATTAAATGTGAAAGGTTATTGTACACTTAGTTAGTTAATTTCAGTTAAAACTTTGTGTGTGATATTATAGGGGCATATTATGTTTCGTGGTAAGTCAAATGATTAATTATTTTAAAAATAAGGTTGCTGCTATTTTAAGGAATTTCGAGGATAAATCAACTGGAAATATACCTCAAGCTGAAGAATCAAAGACAGATATAGTAAAAGACTTGAATGATAATATGGTTAATCTTAGAGAAAAGTATAAGAACTCTTCAGATTTCTTGGCAAGGCAGATAAAAGTTAACGATATCTCTATCAGCTTTTTAATGGTTGAGGGAATGGTTAACCTCCAGACAATGTCTGAACTTATGCTTGAACCGCTGCTTAACGAAAACTTTGCAAAAAATGATGGCAAAGATACCATATATAACTTCATTCAAGAACGTTCTATATTAGCAGTTGATATGAAAGATATCTTTACCTATGAGGAAGTTTTCCAATTTATTATGTCTGGGTTTGTGGTAATTTTAATTGACGGGTTGGAAAAAGGCATTGCATTTGGTATGCAAGGCTTTAACTTTCGCTCGATTTCAGAACCAGCAAGTGAGGTAAACGAGCTAGGCTCCCGTGAGGGATTTACCGAACCCCTTAGGATTAATATGACAATGGTAAGGCGAAGAATAAAATCGCCTATGCTTAAATTTGAACTTATGAATGTTGGAAAAACAAGCAGGACTGATATTTGCCTAATGTATATGACGGATAAGGTTTCAAATAAATTACTTCGGGAAGTTCGCCACAAAATCTCTCAGATTAAGCTTGATATTATACTAAGCTCAGGTTATATACAACCCTTTTTAGAAGGAAAACCTTGGTCTATTTTCTCTGATGTTGGTACCACAGAACGCCCTGATGTCCTTGCTGCAAAAATAAATGAAGGTCGGATTGCTATTGTTGTTGATGGCACACCCTATGCACTGATAGTTCCCTATCTTTTTTCTGAAAACTTCCAAAGTCTTGATGACTATTCTCACAGGGCATATTATTCCTCCTTTATCCGAATTGTCAAGTATTTATCCTTTGCTTCCACCTTCCTATTACCTGCTTTATATGTTGGAATAGTCACCTTTCATCCAGAACTTTTGCCTCATTCACTGCTATTTAATGTTGCCGCCGCTGAGGTGCTAACACCATTCCCACTTGTAGTAGAGGCTTTAATCATGAATCTACTCTATGAAGTCATGCGGGAAGCAGGGCTTAGACTTCCTCGTCCAATTGGTCACGCTGTCAGCATTGTAGGTGCACTTGTAGTTGGAGATGCGGCAGTTACTGCTGGATTAATTGGAGCACCAATGGTTCTTGTCGTTGCAATGACTGCAATTTCCTCATTTGTAGTGCCCTCGTTGCATGAACCTGTGTCAATACTAAAGTTTGTTTTCATCATTATCGCTGGTACGCTTGGGCTTTACGGAATTGCCCTTGGTTGTATGATAATTTTATTAAATGTCTGCTCACTTAATAACTTTGGATATATATATATGTCGCCGATAGCACCTTTCTCACTCGCCTCCATGAGGGATACGTTTATCCGTGTCAGTTTTCCTAATATGCAAAAGAAAAACGTCAAAATTCAAGATCTTAATGGCATGGAGGTTAATGGTAAAGAGTGATTAGTAAGACTCTAGTAAAACTATAAAAGGAGAAATTGCTTTTGACTAAATCAAAAATAAGTGCAGTACAAGTAGTAATTTTACTATTTTTATCGAGAACTTTTAATGTGTTAAATTATGTACCTGCATTCCATCCAAAAATACAGGGGACATCTATGCTATATGGGACAATTATCGCTTTTTTTATTAGTGCAATCATTGTCACTCCCCCACTTATCCTGTACAAACGTTTTAATGGCGAAAATATCGTTGACCTTGCATACAAAAAATCTAAATTATTTGGAATTATCCTGTCGTTTTGCCTTTTTGTCATTCCACTTATGACATTAATTGGTACAGTTGTTGGGTTCCAATACTTTATTGTAGATGCAGTCTATGCCGACGCCTCTATTGAATTAATGGTTATTACAATATGCGTCGCTTGTTTCCTTGGTGCACTTCATAAGCTTGAGGGAATTTCTCGTGCAAGCACAATTATATTTGCATTTTTTATGATAGGAACGTTATTCATATTTTTCGTTTCAATTCCGAGTGTAGAAATGATAAACATAAGACCGACCTTAGAGGAACCTATAGTATCATCGTTCTCCTATGCTTTTAATTTAATTTNNAATTTCGATGAACCCCGAACTTTATGTATTTATCTTACTTCTTCCCCGCATTAATGGAAATGTAAACAAATCGGCTTTTTGGTTTTTAGTGCTCACATTTTTGTTTGTAGGTATCACTAACTTTCTAATTATGGGGGTATTCGGTGACTTTTTTGCAACACAAACCTTCCCATACTATGCACTTGCTTCCGTCATAGAATTTTCAATTTTGCAACGGCTTGATTCTATTCATATGACAATATGGGTTTTTGTTTCTTTTATACGCATTACCTTGTTTATCATTGTGACAAATACCTACTTGCAAAATATCATTCCAAAAAGCGCAAAAAAGCTGGGGATTGTTGTAACTTTCTTAATTACTGTAATTTGTTCAATAGTTATTAGTCATCGAACTAGTGCACTTAAAACAATTAATTCCAGTGTGCCTATCATTGTTATCACCTTGGTTTTTGTTATTCCAACAATATTACTCTTGACCACAAAGAAAAAGGAGAAAAAATGTAATGAAAGTAAAGATGATTTCGTTATTGCTGCTAATGGCAGCTAGCTCCTTTGTGCTAGCTGCTTGTTTAAATGCCCCCGAAATTAGCGAAAGGGCATTGGTTCAGGCAGTTGGAATTGATTTGGAGGGTGATATGATAAAGCTTACACTCCAAATATTTTCACCTACTACTGACGGAAATGCAAACATTGGCGCAACTGCAGAAAATGCTAGGACTATTGAAGTAAAGGGGAAAACTGTTTCTGAGGCAGTACAAAACACTGCGTTAATTCAAGGCAAGCAGTTATTTATTGGACACTGTAGGGTTATAGTCATCGGCTCCGAGCTTGCAAAAAAAGGGCTCGAACAACCACTTAGCTTTTTTAGCTCTAATTGTGATTCACCCCAGAACGTAAGCCTAGCTATTGCAGAAAGAAAAGCAAGCGATGTTTTAAAATCAAAAATTAATCAAGGAATACTTCCAGCCGATACCCTTGAAAAAATACTGGAAAACACCGACAAAAACGGTATGTTGCAAAATGTAAAGCTATTTGAATTTTTAGAGTCACTGCAAAACAATAATAAATCCTCGGTGCTGCCTATAATTAGAGTAATGACAGACAATAATGATTCCACACCCAAACAAAGTAACGATGAAGAAAACTCTGTAAGTGAAAAAATTGAGGAAGTAAGCTTAATTAAAATAAGCGGCATGGCGATATTTGTCGATGCGAAAATGGTAGGTGAGCTTAATGAAACCCAATCCCGTGGGCTATTATGGATTAAAAACAAACTTAAAAGTACAAATATTATTACTTCTACAGATGTGTATGAAGTTGCTTCGCTAAAAATTTACAAGACAAAATCAAAGCTGATCCCTATAATTAACGAAAAAGACATCACTTTTAAGCTAGATATATCTTGTGAGGCTGTTCTCGGCGAAACTATGATAAAAGAGGGTGAAACTGCCAAAATTGAAGATATTGAAACCCTCCAAAATGTCTGTAGTAAAATTATCGTCGATGAATGCAACCAGTCATTTGTTAAGGTTACTAAAGATTATAAGACAGATATCTTTGGTTTTGGACTCTTGATTTGGAAAAAAGACGTGAATTTGTGGAAAAGCATAAAAGATGACTGGGAAAAAAATATTTCAAATATAAAACTTGATGTAAGTTGTAAGGTTATAATCAACAAGCTTGAACTGGAATTTAAGCAAGAAGATTAAAAAAATCTCCCCATTGAGGGGAGATTTTTTGTGTTTGCAAGAAGTGTTATTTAATTTTGCTTATCCTTGTTTTTCTTTCTGCAAGGTAAGCCTCAAACAAATCTTTATCTGAATTTATAATAAGTTCCTTTGGAAACTCAATTTCACGCAACATATTAAGTGCGTTATCAGCCTTGCCGACTGCATAGGCGAAATGAGCATCTGAATTTGCTACAACTCGAACGTTATGTTTTTTACAAAGCTTTGCAATTTCAATACAGTTTTCGACACCGTCAGCCCTTGCATCAAAGGTATGGTGATTAATCTCAACAAGCTTATTGTACTCGCCAAAAACTTTGATTGCTTTTTCGTAATCATACATATATCCGATAGAGCCACTATGTCCAATAACGTCAACATGAGGGTTCTTTGCAACAGTGATATAGGCATTGGTGTTTTCCTCTATTGTAGTTTCAGGATATACAGGCGAGTGAATGGAGGCAACCACCCATTCAAGCATTGACAGTTCGCCATCTGTCATATCAAGCTTTCCTTGTGGAAGTATGTTGACCTCAACTCCTCTTAATATACGAACACCGTATAAGTAATCAGGAATTACTTTCATATTTCCAAAATGCCAAAGATGGGGCGCATCGCACATTGATGGTGCGTGGTCTGTCATTGCTAAATATTCTATTTCATTTTCGGAGGCGGACTTGGCATTTTCAAGTATGGTTGAGTATGCGTGGGTTGACGCAATTGTATGTGTATGGGTATCTGCAATAATTTTCAATTTAATATCTCCTGTTAGTTTTAAAGTGTATATTAAAATAGCTATAATAAACGTTGCTATATTGTATAAAATACTTGTGGGTTTTTCATCTAGTGCTAGAATAAATCCCAATTTT
>DBGA01000008.1 GCA_002295325.1 Ruminococcaceae bacterium UBA866
ATGCATCATTATAATTTCCCATCTTATTCAGTTGGAGAAACTCGTCCAAGCCGTGGTCCTGGACGTCGTGAAATTGGTCACGGTGCACTTGCTGAAAGAGCACTTGTTCCTGTACTTCCTTCTGTTGAGGTTTTCCCATATGCAATCCGTTCCGTATCAGAAATACTTTCTTCAAACGGTTCTACTTCACAAGGTTCTATTTGTTCTGCTACTCTAGCACTTATGGACGCTGGTGTTCCACTAAAAGCTCCTGTAGCTGGTATCTCTTGCGGTTTGATTACTACTGAAGACGGTAGTTACCAAACAATGGTTGATATTCAAGGGCTTGAGGACTTCTACGGCGATATGGACTTTAAAGTTGGACGTACTCATAAGGGTATCACTGCTATTCAAGTTGATATTAAAACTGATGGTCTTTCCTATGAAGTTATCGCTGAAGCATTTGAGAAAACTAAAAAAGCTAGACTTTTCATCTTAGATGAGATTATGCTAAAAGCAATTGCTACTCCTCGTACTGATGTTTCAGAATTTGCTCCTAAGGTTATGAAAACTATGGTTCCTGTGGACAAAATCAGAGAAGTTATCGGTCAAGGCGGAAAGGTTATTCAAAAAATCTGCGCTGACTGTGATGTTAAAATTGACATTGATGACAGCGGACTATGCGTTATCATGGGTGTTAACCTTGAAAGCACAAAACGAGCACTCGCAATCGTTGAGTCTATCTCACACGACCCTGAGGTTGGTGCTATCTATAAAGGTAAAGTTGTGCGTATTATGACTTTCGGTGCATTCGTTGAGATTGCTCCTGGTAAAGATGGATTGGTTCATATTTCAAAACTTTCCGAGCAAAGAGTTGAAAAAGTTGAGGACGTTGTTTCTATAGGAGATACAATCTTCGTAAAGGTTACTGAAATTGACGGACAAGGCAGAATTAATCTTTCAAGAAAAGACGCTATGGCAGATATCGCTGCAAAACAAACTAAAAAAGAAGACTAATTAAAATTTAAGCCACTTGCAAAATTTGCAGGTGGCTTTTTTATGCTATTTCGGTTATAATATTTACAAGCAAATATTATAATTTTAATGGCACTGCGAGATTTGGCTGCGCCAAAACCGCAGATTGCCGATTGTATCAACGCTTACGCTTATGATACAATATGAAAGACATTGCAAATCTATAAGTGTTTTTCTGCTGAAAATAGACAGTTATGCCACAGCAAGATAGCGTGGCTAAAGGCAGATAAACGAATTAAGGGGTAGTATAATATGCGTATGCAAAAACCAAAACAAAAGAAGTTAAGATTTGGATTTATAGTAGTGTTTATCCTTTTTATTGTGTTAGTTTTAGGTGGGCTTTATTTTACACAAATTCTAAGCGAGCTCAATCACAATGATTTAGACAAAGGCAAGCTTGGAATTGCAGTTCCCGTAAAAGATAATCCAAACGATAAGTCTGTCACAAATATAGCACTTTTTGGTGTTGACAGAAGAAATAATCAAAAAGATGTTCGTTCCGATGCAATCATGGTGATGTCAATTGACAAAAAACATAACAAAATTAAGCTTTCCTCTATTATGCGTGACATCGCTGTTGAAATTGAGGGGCATGGTAAAAACAAAATAACCAAAGCATATTTTTATGGTGGCCCTGAGCTTGCAGTAAAGACGATTAATCAGAACTTTAACCTTGATATAACAGAATATGCCACAGTAGATTTTAAGCAGATGGCAACTATTGTTGACGCTGTTGGCGGTGTGGAAATTGATATTTCAGAAGCAGAAAGGCTAGACGCAAATAACAGTATTTATGAACAGTCAGCTGTTGCTGGACTTCCTCAAGATATTATTAAAAAAGCTGGATTGCAGACATTAAGTGGTACACAAGCAGTTGCCTATGCACGTATTCGCCACGTTGGAAACAATGACTTTGAGCGTACCGACCGACAACGAGAAGTGCTGGGAAAAATGTTTAGCAAAGCACTTTCTATGAACAAATTACAATATCCTGAATTTGCAAGGAAGATGTTGCCAGCAGTTGAAACCTCGCTGGACATTGGCGAAATTTTAGGACTTTCAAGTATTATGCTTAGAGATGTTCAATTTAAAGAGATGCGTTTTCCTATGAATTCTGATCTTATTGGTGACGGTAGCATCTACATAAACAAAGAGCAATGTCTTGATGTTGACCTTGAATTAATGACAGAGCATATTCGTCAATTCATCTATGACGATATCATTCCCGAATAACTCACCCGCTTTTTCACTTTAATGTGATAAAAGTTTACATTTATACTTTTCTGTTTGTTTATAATTCCCCTTGACATAAGTTTGGTTAAAAAGTTATAATATTAGATAAGTTTTATTGTGCTGTGCCATATTTGGTTAAAGTTTGCTGCAAACTTATTTTAACTAAGATATGGAAAAACACAGTTTTAATATGTGCTTGGTTGACGTTGTCAGCCATTAATGAATGCCGAGGCACAGCGGCGGAACGGGGAGCTATTTATGGAAATGGAGAAACTTTATAAGCAGTTTTGTACTGAGGGTTTTGATGAAAATGGCGTTTTAAACTACTTTAAGATTAATTGCCCTGATAACTTTAATTTCGCGTATGATATTGTTGACAAAATTGCCGAGTGTGAGCCAAATCGTCGTGCTATGGTTTGGACTGATGAGCACGGAGCTGAGAAGGTATTCTCTTTTGCTGACATGAGCAAAAATTCTAACAAAGTCGCAAATATGCTAACTGCTAAGGGAATAAAAAAAGGCGACAAGGTTATGCTTATCTTGAAGCGCCATTATGAATTTTGGTTTGCAATTTTAGCACTCCATAAAATTGGTGCTATTACAATTCCTGCTACAAATCTGCTTACTACCAAGGATATTGTTTATAGAACCAATGCTGCAAGCATTAACGGAATTATCAGTTCTGGCACTTGCCATGTTTCTGATTACGTTGATGAGGCAGAGAATGAATGTGGCAAGTATGCAGTTAAAATTCTTGCTCGTGCCCACAAAGACGGTTGGGATAATTTTGATGATGAACTAGAGAAGTATTCCGGCGAATTCGCGCGTGTAGAAACTCACAAAAATGAGGATATGCTTGGATATTTTACTTCGGGAACAACAGGCAACCCCAAACTTGTTATGCATGACTACTCTTACCCTCTTGCACATATCATTACAGCCAAGCACTGGCATTGCTGTCAGCCTGACGGCTTACATCTTACCCTTGCTGAAACTGGTTGGGGAAAGGCTGTTTGGGGCAAGTTATACGGTCAATGGATCACTGCTTCGGGACTTTTTGTTTATGACTTCACAAAGTTTGTTCCAAAAGATTTACTGTTAATGATAGAAAAACACAAAGTTACAACCTTTTGTGCCCCACCTACTGTATTTCGTTTCTTAATTAAAGAGGGTATGGAAGCTAAAAACCTTGCTTCCCTAACACATATCAGTACTGCCGGCGAAGCCTTAAATGAAGAAGTTTTCAACCGCTTTTTTGAAGTAACCGGCTTAAAATTAATGGAGGGATTTGGTCAAACTGAATCTACTCTTATGCTAGCGACCCTAGCAAATATGG
The DNA here is from genome assembly GCA_002295325.1 of Ruminococcaceae bacterium UBA866. Lineage (GTDB taxonomy): Bacteria > Bacillota > Clostridia > Oscillospirales > Ruminococcaceae > Paludihabitans. The sequence goes on from DBGA01000008.1 coordinate 3,584, forward strand.
TTCCAAAACCAGGTTCAATGGGGAANNGTTATAACGTTGACATTGTTGACGAAAATGGAGATTCTGTTGAAGATGGTACTGTTGGCGAAATCGTCATTAGAAAACGTACCGATGGTGAGACATACGGTTTGTTGAAAAATTATTATCGTGACGAGGAAAAAACCAATCAAGTTTGGAGAAACGGTATTTACCATACTGGTGATACTGCTTATCGTGATGAGGATGGCTACTATTGGTATATCGGTCGTACCGATGATATGATAAAAGCATCTGGTTACCGCATTGGCCCGTTCGAGGTTGAGAGTGTTTTAATGGAACACCCTGCTGTATTAGAGGTTGCTGTTACTGGTGCTCCTGACCCTGTTCGTGGGCAGGTTGTTAAGGCGACAATTGTACTTACCAGCCAATACTCCGCAAGCGAAGAACTTAAAAAAGAGTTGCAAAATTATGTTAAAAAGACGACTGCACCATACAAATATCCTCGCATTATTGAGTTTGTATCTGAGTTGCCTAAAACGATAAGTGGCAAAATCAAACGTAATGAAATCAGAAATAAAGATAAATAATTACATAAAAAGGAACGGATTACTCCGTTCCTTTTTATTTTGCTTTATATTAAGGCTTATTTTTCTTTTGTATGATGACCTTTTGCTCTTTATCCGAATCGTCCTTGAAAAGGGCAAAATTCACTTCGTACTCGCCCGATTCAACAACTACATTTGTATAATCTCTGGTGACGGTGATGGAGATATCTCTACTTTTTGAGTCATCTCCAAGTGAAAGTTTTACAGCGTCAGATTGAACTTTAACCGCAATTCCTTCAATTGTAAAGTTATTTGTGGTATCTGTGTTAATACTAGCAGAAAAATCGGTTGTTTTAGTTTCGGGCAAAGGAGCTAAAGCCTCAGTCAATGGCTCTTTTTCTTCTACTATTTCCTTTGGAACATCAGGCAATTGAAACTCCCTTGTAGAATAAATTGAATTTGCTTTTACTTCAGTTTCAACTATATCTGGCTTTTTATATGACAATGATGTAAAAGGACCTTTGGGTTTAACCATCTCAAGCTTTTCGTCTTGCTGTTCAAAAAGATAGTCATTGTTAACCTTTTCAAAAATATCTTGGGTAGAAACCTCCTCACCAAAAACATCTGTTGACTTTTCATTGATGCCAATTCGCATATATGAGGGCAAATCGCCCACTAGCAAATCCTCTTCCTCCTTTTGGTTTTTTGATAGCTTTATCAAATTTACTATTTCAAATATCAGCAGTAGAAATAGTGGAATTGCCACACAGCAAATTAATCCTATTGGAGTTTTGATAAACAAAATAAAACTGCCAAACATAGGGATTGAAAACGCAATCTCCCCCATCACATTGTCGATTGGGCGTGGCTCTTCCTCATCCGAAACTTTGAAAAAACTTTCATTATCGGTAGTTTCAAACCAAGTAATTCTACCAGTTGTGATAATTGGATTTTTGAATGTATCGTAGCCGTCTTGATAAATAATTTTTTCGCCTGCGCTTATTTGGGTTGGGCTCTTCGTTTTGGCGACAACAAAATCACCACTATTTACATAACCATCTGTTGTAATGCAAAAAAAGCGATGCCCAAAAAGGATAGGTGATTGCAAAGACGACCTTGTCATTAGTGTTGCAAATAGAATAATTGCCAGAAACAACCCTACTATACCCGATATTATATAAAAGGAAATCTTTCCTAAGCCGTTCTTCTTTTTAGAATCAAATTCATTTGAACTCATATCTTTTCTCCCAATCACCACTATAATATAATTCCATATTTATACTTAAATTATACCACATTAAGACACATTGTCAACGAATTCGACATCTGCCGAACCCGTAAAAATAAAGGGATATGCTTAAAACATATCCCTTTATCTTATTTCACAATTCTATATTCAAGCATTTCATAGATAACGTCGTCACCCTCACAGATATCTATCGGCAGCAACGCCATTGCAACGGTGTTTTCAACACCCGTATCAGTATGCATAATCGCATAGTCCCCATTAATTTTTATCACCTTGTATAAAACTGGCTCAAGCAGCATGAAGTCCCCCCCTTACACAGGATTAATCCTTATATTTTACAACGTCTGTAAAAATCATATTATAGCATGGTGGTATCTTTTTGTTGCTATGGTACTTGCCAAAATACCATTGCTTAAATTTTACAGTTTGGCGAATATCCTCTAAAAAGGTATGTAGATAATTCATTTCGTTATTATTCATATCGATAAATGACCTGATTTTTTCCGGAGCATCGTGGGTTATGATAATATCGACCTCGTCGCCACATGCAACCAAGTTAGTACTTGCGCCCTGCATTTCTTGTACGCTAGGCAGAAGCTCATCATCATTTTTCTTTTGGCTGAATTCATCTGAGGCATCACCACCACCAAATGCAAACACCTTTTTGTCATCTATGGTATAAACTCCACCACGCATTAAGCAATAGAGGTTTCCACTAATTTTACGAGCCTTGCTTCCGCAAAAGTCTACCCACTCATATTCATTTATCAGTTTATGATTTTCATTGCAGCCATCAACAAACAAAACATGATATCGTCTTTTTCCAATCCATTTGAGTATTTTCTTTTCTTTTTTTCCACCCTCCCAAATAAATCCGAAATCTCCGCATATAATCAATGTATCTCGCTTTTTTATGCGAGCTTTTCTCGCGCTCTGAAATCGGGTCTTATCCCCATGCACATCACCGGTTATAAAAATCACAATAAATCCCTCCCATAATCATGAGTTTCTATTTGTTTATAAAATTGTCATTTAATTTTATACATAAATCTGTTATACTAATATTTAGAGTTATTTTTCTATTGGATAGTATTCATTACTATAATAATACACTTTTAGAGGGGTTTAGTCTATATGAAAAACATAAAAAGAGTAATTGCACTTACAATTATTTTTATAATTTCTTTAACAGAACTTGGTTCATTTAAAGCAGAGGCAGCTTTTAAAACTCCTTTTGAAATCATCTCCAATTCTGCATATATGGTAAATACCGATACAGGAACAGTTGTGTATGAAAAAAATGCCCAGCAAAAAACCTATCCTGCATCCCTTACTAAAATTATGACAGCTATTATTGCACTTGAAAATGTCAAAGATTTAGAAGGCACTGTTGTAACAGCTCCTGGTTATGTCTATGATGAATTTGTGGGGTTAAATGTTTCGACCGCAGATATTAGACGTGGCGAAGAAGTTAGAATGATTGACCTTTTATATGCAATGATACTTCCCTCTGCGAATGAGGCAAGCAATATTGTTGCCGATTATATCGGAAAAGGTAGCATCCCTGATTTTGTTGCTATAATGAATGCTAAGGCTAAAGAAATTGGTGCTGTCAACACGCATTTCATCAATACCCACGGACTTTTTGACGAAAACCAAACCACTACAGCATATGATATGTACCTCATTGCTGAATACGCTCTGTCCATACCTATGTTTGAAAAAATCTCAAGTACACCAAGTTATTTGATGCCTGCAACAAATAAGCATGCACAAGAAAGATATGTCGTCCATACCAACAGTTTGCTTAGAAGTCATGGTGACAAATACTATTATAAAGATATGAAAGGCGTTAAGACTGGTTCTCTTCCTGAGATTGGAAAAAACCTTATCTCCACCGTTTCTCGTAACGGGTACAACTATATGCTTGTAACAATAGGTGCTTCTACTAAAGACAAAGACGGCAAACCATATGACGGGAATAAATCTTATGATGATGCAATTGCCTTGTACGACTGGGCACTGGTAAACTTTTCTCAGCAAAAAATTCTAAAAGAGAATGAAACGATTGATGAAATCCCAGTAACGCTTTCCTCGCAACAGGATTATGTAACCTTAGTTGCAACAAAAGATATTGTTGCACTTTTGCCAAAGGATGTTGAACCCTCTGCTGTACAAAGAACAATCACAGTACCCAAAAACGTTGTTTCCCCTATTAAGAAAGGGGATGTTTTGGGCAAGCTTGAGTTAAAACTTGCTGACAACGTAATTGCAACCCTTGAGCTGATTGCAAAGGAGGATGTACAACGAAATGAAGTGCTCTACATTCTCGATATCATAAAACGGTTTTTATCAAAACCTTCTGTGATAATCCTGTTAGTAATATTATTCTTGCTCATCTTCTTATATTCTCTTATTTCACTTCGCTACAAAAAAATCCAGCGAAAACGTGCAATGCGTTTGCGTAATAATATACGTAATCACTGAAACACAAAATCCTGTTCCTGCATATACTGTATTGTCTAGACTATTTATGAGGCATGCCCTTGAAATGGAGATGCAATACTATGGATACAGGAACAAATCGTTGGAGATCTGGTAGTTTATGCGAACGCTTAGAAGACGACGAAGATAACAGTTTTGAAGAAAGACGAGAAGGCAATCGTGAAGAGAGACTCGAACGAGAGCTAGAAGAATGCCGCAGACGGTTGCGTGAAGAAAGACGCAGACGCGAGTGTGAGGAAAGACGCAGACGTAATTGTGAAGATACACTATGCTGTCGTTTCGGTTGCTGTTGCAACAGAAGACGCGACTGTGATTGCGACAATGACGATAGACGCGACTGTGATTGCGACGATAGAAATGGCTGTGGTTGCAACAGAAGACGTGGCTGTGGCTGTGGCTGTGGCTGTGGTTGCGGTTGCCGTTAACTTAAATTATAATAGCTCCTCTGCATTTGGTAGAGGGGCTATTGTTTTGATTATTTCATAGTTACAAAATGAGATTTTAAAAACAATACTGATTTAATTACGTTTATATTACTAAAAATTATCATTAAATCACCATTTATTTTTTCTTTACATTATTCTCAAAATATTATATACTTTTCAAATAGATATGAGGTGGGATAAATGAGAATTTTCGGATGGAGAAAAGAACTTGAATCTGGAATAGAGCAAATCGATGCACAGCACAAGCAACTAATTGAAACAGCAAATTCGCTTATCATTCGTAGTAAATTTGGCAATGATATTTCAGACATTTCTGATTGCCTTAGCTATTTAGAGAAATATGTCCAATATCATTTCCAATCAGAGGAGGCATTTCAGTCAACTTCCGGTTATCCAAAATACAAAATACATAAGGCTTTACATCAATCAGTTGCAACGCAATTGAAATTTATAATGGTGAAGCTAGAGTCATCAAATTACGAAACCAAAGATATAGAAGATTTTTACACATTTTTTATATCTGCAATTGTAAACCATATCTTAGTTGAAGATTTAGAGTTTTCAATCTATTATAAAGAACATTTAAGTAATTTAGACTCTTCTTCATAACAATTTGACAAAAAGTCCAGCGTTAGTTGGATTTTTTGTTTTATCTAAAAATTGGTTTATCTTTGGAACAATATTTTTGCAAACAAATCAAAATTTTGTAAATACTAAAAACGAGGTGAAAAAATTGAAAAAGGAAAATCATTTGATTAACGAAACCAGCCCTTATTTATTACAGCACGCATATAATCCAGTTAATTGGTATTCTTGGAGTGATATTGCTTTTAAAAAGGCAATTAGTGAAGATAAACCTATCTTTTTAAGTATTGGCTATAGCACTTGTCATTGGTGCCATGTGATGGAGAAAGAAAGCTTTGAGGACGATGATGTTGCTAAAATACTAAATGAAAACTTTGTTGCTATTAAAGTGGACAAAGAGGAACGACCTGACATTGATAGCATTTATATGAACGTTTGTACTGCACTTACTGGAAGTGGTGGTTGGCCACTCACAATTATAATGACACCTGAGCAAATGCCTTTTTTTGCAGGAACATATTTCCCCAAAAACTCCAAAAGAGGTATGACAGGACTTATAGATTTAGCATCGGCAATCGCAAATAAATGGAAAACTAACAAATCAGAGCTAATTAAAACTGGAAATAATATCATCGGTTATTTAAAATCAAATCAAACCACACAAAAACAAAAATTATCTGATAATGTGATTGAGAAAGCAATTGAAACCTTTTCACAATCCTTTGATAAGGAGTATGGAGGTTTCGGTTCAGCACCTAAGTTCCCTACACCACACAACTTGCTGTTTTTGCTTAGCTCTTACGAATTAACAGGAAATCAAAAAGCATTACAGATGGCAGAGACAACACTCCTACAGATGTATAAAGGTGGTCTTTTTGATCATATTGGTTTTGGCTTTTCAAGATATTCAACCGATAAATTTTGGCTCGCTCCACACTTTGAAAAAATGCTGTATGATAATGCACTTCTTACCCTAGCCTACTTGGAGGCTTACAGGATAACGAAAAATGAATTGTACAAGTCAGTTGCAGTCAAAGCAATGAAGTATGTGTCGCAGGAGCTAACAAGTGAAGAGGGAGGCTTTTTCTGTGCACAGGATGCAGACAGCGAAGGTGTTGAGGGAAAATATTACGTTTTTTCTCCCGATGAAATTGTTGATGTTTTAGGAAAAGTCGATGGAGAATATTTTAACCAATATTTTGACGTTACTAAAAAAGGTAATTTCGAGGGCAAAAACATTATTAATCTCATTCATAGAAATCACTTTGAGGAACGCATTGAAGGTTTACTTCCAAAGGTGTACTCCTATCGTAAGTCCAGAATGTGCCTTCACAAGGACGATAAAATACTGACTTCTTGGAACGGGCTTATGATTTGCGCTTTTGCAAGGGCGTATAAGATTTTAGGCGATGAAAGATACTCGGATACTGCAAAAAAAGCCATCACCTTTATTGAGCAAAATCTATCTGATAAAGACCAGCTTTTTGTAAGTTATCGAGATGGAAAAAAATCTGGCACAGGGTTTTTAGATGATTACGCTTTTATTATTTGGTCATTGATTGAATTGTACAATGCAACCTTTGACAACAACTATATAGACAAAGCGACTGTATTAGCCTATAANNTTTTTGGGATGATAAAAATTTAGGATTTTATCTTTGCTATAAAAATAATGAACAGTTGGTCCTAAAACCCAAGGATATTTATGACGGGGCAATCCCATCGGGTAATTCAGTTATGACCTATTGTTTAATTTGGCTTTCCAAAATCACTAAAAATGCTGAGTTAGAGAAGTTTACCCAAAAACAAATTGACTTTATTAAAAATAATATTGCCAGCTATCCTACTGGATATAGCTTTTCGCTACTCTCAATCCTGCTCGAGCAATTTCCACAACGGGAAATTGTATGTGTTTTAAATGATAAGCAGGATTTAGAAATGCTGAAACAAGAGTTTTCATCAGTGGTTACCATTCTTGATGGACCCACGAAAGAGTATCCACTAAAAGATAATCAAACGACCTTTTATGTCTGTGAAAATCACAGCTGTAAACCACCTACTAACAAATTATAAGGATAATAAGGAGGTGAAAAACAATGCCAAATAGCGGTAAGAAGAAGAGTAATCCCAATGGAAAAAAAGACGGAAAGTTTCATTCTAAAAATATCAAACATGACCCACAAGCAGAAAGTGCAAGGGCAAAATTCGGTTTGACCAATCAAGTAGGAGAACAAAAATAATGGATCATACCCTTTTTGAAGTAATTGATAACAACCTGCTCCAAGACGATATGCCGTCACAATTTCTACAAAATTTATTGGCACAAGGCAAACTTAACGACCCACCCTTTACTATGCTTTCAGATTTGCAAAAGGCAGAGCAATCTTTAATATATCACCCAGAGGGCAATGTTTGGAATCACACCATGTTAGTCGTGGATGAGGCTGCAAAAAGAAAGCAAAATGCCAGTGATAAACGGGTGTTTTTGTGGGCTGCATTGTTACACGATATTGGAAAACCATCTACCACAAAAAATAAGAACGGGAAGATAACATCTTATGACCACGATAAGATAGGAAGTAAAATGGTATCGCAATTTTTTTCCTACTTTGATGAAGACGATAGGTTTGTCAAAGAGGTCGCAATTCTTGTTCGATGGCATATGCAGATTTTATTTGTTGTAAATCGCCTGCCTTTTGCCGAGATTAAAAAGATGAAGGCGCAAGCCAATATAAATGATGTTGCACTTTTAGGAATTTGTGACCGAATGGGAAGATTGGGTGCGGATGAAGAAAAAGAGCAAGAAACGATAAGACAGTTTCTTGAAAAATGCAAAATATAAAAATTGGAGGATATTAAAATGGGAAAAACTAAAAAAGAAAAGCCTAAAAAGACATATACTGGTGCACAAAGTATTGCTAATACCACTCCAAACCAAACAGGCAAAGTGGTAAATCAAAACCAAACCCATAATTCAAAAAAGGTAGGTTTGGGTCCAAACACCGATAGATAATAAAAAGACTGATACCCCTGCTTGGTGGTATCAGTCTTTTTATATTAATGTGCGTTGTATCTCTATAGAAATTTGTATGTAAAAAATAAAGCATATTTACATTTTTTATGATATAATATTTTCAAGCAAACATTTTTTAAATGCCCTCCGCCTTTTCGGCGAAGATGGCAAATTATATCAACGCTTATGCTTATGATATAATATGTGTAATCGTTTGACCACCAAAGTAATATGGATGATTGGTTAATCATCCAAAAAATCGAAGATGTGGTGGTTGGGACGAGCATACCATACAATTATGATAATACTAAGCTTTCATAGGGGTTCCTATATAAAGAGATGTTTTTATTAGGCTGATAATAATAAGTTAAAACCAATGTAAACGTGGAGGTCACTATGCATAAAATAATTAGTCTGTCACAGGTAAAAGAACTTGAACAATACATAGATGAAGCAATTTTAGGTCGAATTGAAGCACAGCAAGTGGAACGATTTGAAAGCTTGGAAAATGCTAGCCTATTGTCTTTTGATTGGTATGATATTTTTAATCAAAAAGCAGAACCATCCCAAATAATTATCTATTTTTCACAGGAAAACCTGTTTTTTATTTGTGAAGAAGAAAAATTACTTAAAAAGGTACAGACCATTGTAAAAGAATTTCCATCCAATGAAAAAATATTGTTCTCATTCTTTGCTGAACTAATGAAACCAGATATGGATTATTTAGAGGGATTGGAAGAACAAATCGCTGATATGGAGAACAATCTCCTTCTCAATTCAAAAACTGAATGTGCTCACGGTATTGTTTTATTTAGGAAAGAACTAATCAGACTTAAAAAATACTATGAGCAGTTAAACTCAATATTTGAAGACATTACAGAAAATGAAAACAATCTAATATCACAAGAACACTTGAGATTTTTCACGGTTCTTGACAATCGTGTTGATCGCTTATTTAGCACAGTACTGAACCTTCGCGACTTTGTAACACAAGTAAGGGAGGCTTATCAGGCTCAAATAGACATTGAGCAAAATCGCCTTATGAAAGTTTTTACAGTGATTACCTCTATTTTCATGCCTTTGACGTTAATTGTGGGATGGTATGGAATGAATTTGAAAATGCCTGAGTTTTCTTGGGACTTTGGATATCCGTTTGTAATAGGGTTAAGCGTTATTGTTTGTATCTTCTGTACGATCATTTTTAAAAAGAATAAATGGTTTTAGATGCACTAGATCAGAAATTCAACCAACACAGGACAAGCATCTTTGAATTTGACCATTTGCAAAAGTAGCAGTAGCATTTTGATTAAATGCTACTGCTACTTATTTTAAACTATCGTTCTTAGCAACCAGATTATCGACTAAAGTGTCTACTTATCCTCACAGTAAACAGCAATTGCGTCTGATATAAACTCCGCAAGTCCATCGCCATATTGGTTGATATTTTGTGTGAAACGCTCGTCACCCACATACATCAAGCCAAGACATTGCAGAATCTCTTTTGTGCAATTATAAAACCTTTGGGTGATAAAGTCTTGCCACTGTTGAACAAGCGCCTGCACCTCGTCACTTTCAACTGCTTTATCCATATTAAGGGCAAAGGCTTTAAAGATGTCGCTACCTTCCCCACTAATAATCTGCCACTGCTCCTTGCCATAGCTGCTTGTTTTCTTCTCACTCTCCTCATAAGCTTTGGTATCACCCCAACGCTCCTTTACCTCTGCGGTATATTTTTGCTTAGTTTCTTCTATTTGTGTCATATCAAATTCATTAAAACTCATATCATTTTCTCCTTTTATTCTTTTGTCTACAAGCCGAATTAACTTGTCAATGCGTTCACGCTTTTTTTGTAGCAAATCCTTATGATTTTCAAGTGCTTCACCCGCATTAAAATTAGGACTTGTCATAATTTCTTTAATCTGATTAAGTGGAAAATCAAGCTCTCTAAAAAACAGGATTTGTTGCAGATGTGCAAGTGCCCCTTCGTCATACAGACGATAACCTGCCTCGGTGATTTCGCTGGGTGCCAGCAGTCCGATTTCATCATAATAATGAAGTGTTCGCACCGTAACTCCAGTGAGTTTTGCCACCTCTTTAATTTTCATTTGGTTACTCACATAAAGCCTCCTTTTCATCTTAGTATAGTTATATCATATACTATGACGTAACGTCAGTGTCAATAGGAAATTTAAATTTCCATAAAAATATTTTTAAAAGAATAAAAGTGCAGCCAAGGGTTTAACCTTTGGTTGCACTTAATCTTAATTTTATAGTTCAAATATATACCCGAAGAATTTCCCTTCGGCACTTTCTCGCACCTCAGCACCTCTGAGAGTCCAAGCAAAAATTGGTGTTTTATAAAGGTTTTTGCATATTTGAACGGATAGATTTGAGACATCGTTATAGCAATAAGCAATAAAATTTGGTCTTGCAAAAAAGTTTGTCAAAAGGTTAGTTAAGAGAAACCCAAATAATTTATCCTTGAAGTTGTCTCCTCCAATTGTTTTCATTTTTGAAGAAAGCTGTCCTCTTACAACATTCTTTCTGTTTTTAGAAAACCAAGAAACTACAAAGGGACTAAAGCTTTCAATGCAATACTTTCCTTTATAACCGTCAAGCATTTCCGCCGCAAAGGGACAAAGCACCGTGTTTGTTCCCTTGCTTTTTAACTCCACAAGGAGTGGAATTTTGCCGTCAACAAGCTTTAAGACATCTTCCAAAAGTGGAATTTTTTCATCTGTATTCTCAAGCCACAACTCGCTAAGTTCCTTGTAAGTTGACTCCTCGACAGGGATGTTTTTTCCGCAAACTCTTTTGGTATCATTATCGTGGATAACCACAACCCTATTGTCCTTTGTCAAGTGGATATCAAGTTCAATGCCATATCCATTTTCAACTGCAAGAGAGAACGCTTTCATACTGTTTTCGGGAACACCATTGCCGTGTAACCCTCTGTGCGCAAACTGCACTCCTTTGAACTCCTCTACTGAATTCAATTTAGAACTTGGTGCGATTGCCAAAAGATATAATATAATAACTATTGCTAATAGCAAAAGCAAACTGTAAATAACAATCATCAATCAACGTCTCCTAGATATTCTAGCTTATTTTTTTTGGGTTCCGGTTTTGAATCACCATGTTTTACAAACAGCATTGTAACAAATGCAAGTGCTGAAAATATTGTCGCATACGGAAACAATATTTTGTATTCAAGCGATGTATTTTCAATTAAAAAACCAGATAAAATTGGTGTTGCGATTTGTGCTGCCATGGAAAATGTATAGTACATTCCTGTGTATTTTCCAACGTCTGCACCCTTGCTCATCTCGACAATCATTGGGTAGGAGTTGACGTTAATTGCAGCCCATCCAATTCCGACAAGTGCAAATACAACATAAGCGAGNNCTCGCATACGCTGCTGTCATCATCACGATACCACTAAGTATTACCTTTTTACGCCCAATTTTAGAAGAAATTAATCCAATTGGGAAATAGCTAATGATTGCAAATACCGTTGCCGCCATAAGATATTTTGCGTATAAATCCTCAGTATCGTTCCATACACTTGCAGTAAAACGTGAAAACGCCGTTGCTACAGCATTGTAAGCAAAAAACCAAAGGACAATGGAAGCGAGCAGGAAGCAAAGACTAATTTTAACTTCCTTTGGCATCGGTATTTTCTTATCATTTTTTGAAGCAATTTCATCAACATTATAAACCGCAACCTCTGAGGCAACTTTGCGTTCCTTAATTGTCAAAAGTAAAACTCCAACTGCCAAAAGCATCAACACGCAAATTGCAATATAAACCCCTACATAACTTCCACTTTGAGTGGGTTTAAATAAAAATATCATTGCAAGAGTAAAAATACCACCAACAGAGCCCATTAAATTGATGACAGCATTTGCTTTACTACGCAACGGTTTAGGCGTTAAGTCAGGCATAAGCGCAACAGCAGGTGAGCGATATGTACTCATTGCAAAAAGAACTACTCCAAGCGCAACGATGAACAGTGGTAGATTTTTTGAATTGTTGGCAAACGGAATGATTAAAGCAAAAATGACAGCCATAACAGTTCCGACGATAATATATGGGGTTCGTCTTCCTATTTTTGTATTTGTCCTGTCTGACAATGCACCAAAAAGAGGTAGCATAAAAAGGGCAATAACATTGTCAATTGCCATAATAATGCCGACATTTGTTTCACCCATTCCAAAGGTTTCAGTCAGCATCTTTGGGATTGCGTTGTCATATAACTGCCAAAAAGCACAAATGGACATAAAAGCAAATCCAATAAAAAACGTGCGTTTGTAGTTTAGATTCATAGATAAACCCCCTATAAATTTTCCTATATAATATCACATATTTATACAATAAGCAATAAAATATTACATATTAAAGCAAACTCTCTCAAAAAGAATTAATAATCTTCAAAATTGCATTTGACACCATATTCACAATAGTATAGTATAAGTATTTGAGCTGTATATGGTATTATATTGTATCATATTGGCTTGAACATTTATACTTTAGTGATATTTTTGGAAAGGAATCCTATTTTATGAATATGATTAAATTACCAACAAAAGACGTTCCTGTAATTGGTGACTATGACGTTATTGTCATTGGTGGCGGAACAGCTGGAGCATTTGCTGGTATTTCTGCAGCAAGAGAAAACTTGAAGACACTTATTATCGAGCAATTAAGTGCATTAGGTGGATCTGCGACATTAGGGCTCGTAACACCTATCATGTCATCACATATGTCAAACTATAAAGGCCACTGCTCCCTCTCACAAGAGGTAGCGGCTCGTATGAAAAAAATTGGTGGCACAGAAGAAAATGATTTAAAATTTGACCCTACAATGCTCAAATTTGTATTAGAAGATATGGTATCAGAGAGTGGTTGCGATCTTTTATATTATACATCACCAATCGAAACCATTGTTGAGAACAAAGAAATTAAGTATGTTGTTGTACATAATAAAGATGGGCTGTCTGCATATCAATCGAAATATTTTATTGATTGCACAGGTGATGCTGATATAGCTGCAATGAGTGGTGTCAGCTATCAGTCAGGCGATCATAACAAAGTAAACCAACCTGTTTCATTACGTTTTGAAATGGCAAATATAGATTTCGACAAATTCCATACGCATATGAAGAGCATGGGCAACAATGGTGATCGGTATTTTGCAATGAACTCTCCCGGAATGAAAGAGTTAATACACAAAGCCTATGCTGATAATGTGTTAACTAAGCAAGATATTTTTTATTTTCAAGCCTTTAGTATCCCTGGAAAATCTAACTCAATGAGCTTTAACTGTCCTGAATTAGCAACAAAGGCAAACGTAGTCGACGCTAAATTCTTAACACAAAAGCAAGTTGAGGGTAAAAAGGCAATTCTACGCCTTAGAGACTTTCTCCAAAAGTACATTTCTGGTTTTGAGAACGCATACATTACAGAGGTTTCAAGCTTAGTTGGTGTCAGAGAGTCCAGAAGAATTGACGCTGAATATGTAATGACGATTAACGACATCTTATCCTATAAAAAATTTGATGATACTATCCTTTCAAATAAATACCCTGTTGATGTGCATGGTGTGGAGGATGTAACTTTAGGATTAAAATATGACGACACTTTGCCGGTAGAAGAACAATATTGGCAAGTCCCTTTTAGAATTATGATTGCAAAGGGTATTAATAACCTATTGGTTGCCGGTCGTTGTGCGGGTTTTGATTTTAATGCACAATCTGCTGTGAGAGTTCAGCTTATTTGCCGTGCTATGGGTGAGGCTGCCGGTATCGGTTGTCGAGTTGCAAAAGAAGAAGGCAAAAGATTTGCTAAGATGGACTTAACTAAAGTGAGCAAACAAATGACTCAAAAGAATATTTAACTTAAAAAACAGACAAATAAAATTAACAATAAAAAGGATTGAACTTTGAAATTTCAGAGTTCAATCCTTTTTTGACCTTAGCGTTTAGTCACATTATTTCTCATTGCTGATTGATTTCGCCGTTTTACGAGCTATGATAGATGTGTCGATATACTCGATTATGTTATTTTTCGACTTACCCTTGATTTTTTCAAGCAGTATTTGGGCTGCACGTTGTCCTATGATATCTTGCTGTTGACGAACAGTGGTAAGCCCACCATGAAACCATTTTGACATATAAACATCATCAAACCCAATGACTGAAATATCGTCTGGTACAGTCATCCCAAGTTCTTCTAGCCGTAGTATTATGCCATATGCAATTTCATCGCCCGCAGCAAATACAGCGGTTGGTCTTTGAATAAGCTTTGCAATGCTGTCAGCCGCACTTTGACCTGCCTCAAAGGAAAACTCAGCTTCGATAACATACTCCTCACAAAAGGGTATTCCTGCTTCGTCTAAAGCCTTTTTGTAGCCATCATATCTTCCCCTACCCGAATATAAATTAGTAGATGCACTTACATGGGCAATTTTTGTGTGTCCTTGCTCAATAAGATATTTGGTTGCAATATATCCACCTTGGAAATTATCAGATACTACTGAATACAATCCTTCTTCAATATGGTCAACTGAAACACAGGGTATGCCTGTATCCAATAACTCTTTAATTTCATCTATGCTGCTGACATAATCCTTGAAAACTGAGGTAGCAATAATAACACCATCAATGTTTCGGTATGCGCAATGCTGGGTATATGTTCGATATGTGTTGTTGAGCATATGGGTAAGATACATTAATGTATATCCATTTTGCTCCATTACAGTTTTAAAAGAATCTAAAATTTTCATAAAAAATGGGTGAAGCAACCCTGCATCTTCCTCATCATAAATAACACCTATAATCCACGATTTTTGAGATTTTAGAGTGCTTGCAGAGGCGTTTGGCTGATAGCCCATTTCTTTAATGGTATCTAACACCCTTTGACGAGTTTCTTCTCTTATATAATCATAGCCATTAATCACTTTAGATACTGTTGATGGTGCAACTCCACATTTTTTTGCAACATCTGAAATTTTCATAGCACCTGCTCCTATACTTTATGTAAGATATTATAGCAATCCTTTTTGCTCATAGAGTTTCTTAATTTTAAGAAAATCCTCTTTTTTATAATATGGCTGCTCTCCAATACGGTTGACATCTTCATTTAGCAAAACCATTTTCCCTCCACCCACAGTTCCACCTTTTTCAATGAATTCGAGAATACTCCTTTTAAGTCTTGTATCTCTCGACGCTGTTTTTGGATCAAGCTCTTCACCTTTAAATACAAATTGCTTAAAAAAGCTATCATCGTGCATTGATGCCACCATGTATGTTTCCCTTTGAATTCTTACCACTTTGCTCTCTCTTTCATCAAATAAAATTTGAAGTTGAGGTGAAAAAAGCCATGAGTTGCAATAGAACGCAGAAAAGTCCATTTCAGGAAAATATTTTTTATAAAATCTCATTGCCTTTTTGAAATCGATTTTAATGCTTTCAGGGGTATAGTCAATTGCAGTCGGAATGTGAAAGCTAATTGTTACACAGCCTGGATATACTTTCTTTTCCCATTCTGCCTTATCAAGGGTTACTGTTTCGTTTACTGCAAATCCAATTGGAAGAAGATAAGTGCCTTCAACGTACTCATCTGTTTCATTAAATGTTGAAACGAAACTTCCCACCCCAATATCTTTCGCTTTTTCATTCGATACACGTTCCCCTAGAAAATTAAATTCATAATCTGGTAGCGAAAGTGCTTTTACTTCACTCGTTTTCTTGTTTCGATAAACTACAGCATCAATATTAAAATGTTCAAGATTAAAGCTATACTTACCGATTTTATAAAGCACAAATGAGGATACCATGATGTTCCAACCAAACTCATTGATACCCCAGCTTCTGTTAGCCTTGTAATAAGCCATAATCGACCTATGAAAACATCTTTTAATATGAGTTAGATATTTTTCAGGTATTTTTCTAGCTCTAGCCTGTTCAATCGTTCCAATCATACCGGCGCACAATACTGTTAATCCCATTACCGCAGAATACTCACCCATGATTGGCACGTTAGGTCTTAAATCATAAGCATTATTCTCCCAAGGAACACAGTCCTCAAAAAGAGCCCATTTCATGAACTTTGAAATTATATTCAGGGCTTCATTCTCTTCCATTACTTTGGATTGTGAATGTATCGTTGATTGTAGTTCTTCGCAAAATCTTAATTCACTCATAAGCGAAGTCATTTTTGCAGTGTCAAAGAGCGGACGGGATAAAACATCATTCGCTACCTTTAAAAACGTCTTCCATTGCGCTTGAAATCTTTTTGGCATTTCAAGCATTTTTGCTTGGTCAGTATAAAAATTTAGCTCCCTCAACATACTTTACCCTTTCATAGCTTTGTCAAGCGCATCAAGCAATATTCCTGTATGGTCACTATTATATTCCCAAAACATGATTCCACCTAGACCTTCGCTGAAAATATAGTCCACCTTGCACTGCAAGGATTGCGGGTCATCCAATAGGATAACTTTCTTGCCATTATACAAATAAGGTGCTTTTGCACTTTCGTCAAAGTATCTAATATATCCATCCTTGTGGCTTT
Organism: Ruminococcaceae bacterium UBA866; assembly: GCA_002295325.1. Taxonomy (GTDB): domain Bacteria; phylum Bacillota; class Clostridia; order Oscillospirales; family Ruminococcaceae; genus Paludihabitans. The sequence continues at coordinate 20,480 of DBGA01000008.1, forward strand.
CGTTGATAAAGGTATAGCCCATGCCCTCTACTTTTTTAAAATTTTCTTTTGCTCCAAGCACACTTTTTGCATCAACCCCACTAATCTCGTAAGCATGGCCATAAAATGCAGCGCCAATCACAAGCTTTTCTTTGGATATTCCCGCCTTATGAAAAGCCTCAACAGCAGATGAAACGCTCACATCACTCTCATATTTATCTGATGGATAAAGGTTTGTATGGTGAGTGATTTGCTCAGCAACAGCCATATCGTACGTCATTATATTGATATAATCAAGAATGATATTTAGCTCTTCAATTTCTATATCCTTTGTATATTTCTCACCACCGCCTACTGCGATTGACAAAAGATATTTTTCCCCTGTGTCTTTTGTTTGTTCATCAAGCAGTGCTCTAACTTCTTTTAAAAGCAGGGTGAAATTTCTTTTGTCATCTGGACTTGATGCTATTTCTGCATCTGATCTGCAAGGATATTCCCAATCTACGTCTATCCCTTTAAACCCATACTTATTCATAATTTCCAAAGAAGTAGCTGCGAATAGCTTTCTTCCGTCTTCAGTTGATGCAGCTTCAGAGAAACCACCTGCACCCCAACCTCCAATAGAAATTACAAATGTGATATCATTATTTGCTTTAATAAGCTCTGAAATAGCTTTGGCATTTACCCAATGCTCATCAGAAACCCTTCCGTCTTTAAGTTTGGCGAATGAATAATTTATATGTGTAATCTTCTTTTCATCACCCGGTCTAAACTCTTTCAGCGCCCAATCTGATAAATATGCAGCTACCATTTTCTTGTTCATTACATTACCTTCCTTTTTGTCAATTATTATGATAAGACAATGAGACGGAAAATACTTAAATTCAGCAATTTGATATCGGAAATCGGTTTCCAATATCAACAAAAAATAAAATATGTTATCTCATTTGTTTTAAGATAACATATTTATTTTAACTTTGCAATATCTTTTTCAAGTTTAAATCATATTTGATATTGTCGCTTTTAAACTACATCATATCCTTGATCTTCAATCTCATTTTTGATACTATCAAGTGATAGCTTTGTTGCGTCGTATGCTACGGTAACGGTTTTGCCCTTTAAGTCTACCATAACCTCACCGACACCATCAAGCCCTCCGACTGCTTTTTTCACTGCATTCTCACAGTGTGAACAAGACATCCCCTCAACATTTAAAATTACCTTTTCCATTATACTTCCTCCTAAATAACTTTTAATTAAACTGTAAACTATTTTATTAATATGGTTTAAAGCTCTTTAGCCTTAATGCGTTTGCTAAAACCGATACCGAGCTTAACGACATCGCCGCTGCTGCAAGCATTGGGTTTAAGAGTGGACCACCAAACAGATAGAGTAATCCTGCGGCAACCGGAATTCCGGCTACGTTATACCCAAACGCCCAAAACAGGTTTTGCTTAATGTTGCGTATGGTGCTTTTACTTAGATGTATAGCCGTTGGCACATCCATTAGGTCGCTTCTCATAAGCACGATATCAGCAGATTCCATTGCCACATCAGTTCCCGAGCCAATTGCAATTCCAATATCTGCCTGAACAAGAGCAGGTGCATCATTAATTCCGTCTCCAACCATTGCTACCTTTTTCCCTTCGGCTTGCAGTTTTTTTACCTCGTTGGACTTATCCTGTGGCAAAACCTCAGCCAAAACCCTATCAATACCTACTTGCTTTGCGATTGCTTGGGCAGTTTTGCGATTATCGCCTGTTATCATAGCAACCTCAATACCCATTGATTGCAGCTTTTTAATAGCCATTGCACTGCTTGGCTTAACCACATCAGCCACAGCGATAATGCCCGATATTTTATTGTCCATTGCAATATACATTGGAGTTTTTCCCTCGGTTGCAAGCTGGTCAGATTTGCTTTCAAGTGATTCAAGGGTAATACCCCTTTCATCCATCAGTTTTCTGTTGCCGATAAGGGTGTGTATACCATCAATTTCAACCTCAATACCAAACCCGGGAATTGCCTCAAAACGATTTACTTTTAGGAATTCTAATTTCTCATTTTCAGCAGATTTTACAATAGCATCACCCAAAGGATGTTCTGAACCTTTTTCTGCAGATGCAGCCACTTGAAGTAGTCTTTCTCTTGATACCTCGCCCACAGTGATGATATCCGTAACCTCCGGCTTACCTTCGGTTATAGTTCCTGTTTTGTCAAAAACGATTGTGTTTATTTTATGGGTGGCTTCGAGTGCCTCTCCACCCTTAATTAGTATTCCATATTCTGCACCTTTTCCTGTTCCAACCATAATAGCGGTTGGTGTGGCAAGCCCGAGTGCACATGGGCAGGCAATAACCAATACCGAAATGAATATTGTAAGCGCAAATACCAATGTCTGTCCAGCGATTAACCAAGCTAGAAAGGCAAGCACCGCAATCGCACAAACGATAGGCACGAAATAGCCCGATACAATGTCAGCCATCTGTGCGATAGGAGCCTTTGAGCCTTGTGCATCCTCCACCAATTTGATAATTTGTGCAAGTGCAGTATCGCCCCCCACTTTGGTAGCTTTAAATTGAATCATACCATTTTTATTGATACTGGCTGCAAAAACCTTGTCTCCAGCTTTTTTATCAATTGGCATACTTTCACCAGTCAACATGGATTCATCTATCGCAGTATGACCCTCTAAAACCACACCGTCTACCGGAATTTTATCGCCTGGTTTTACTATTATCACATCGCCAATTTCGACTTCATCAATGGGCATTTCGACTTCTTTTCCTTCTTGTATTACAATCGCAGTTTTAGGGGAAAGTCCCATTAACTTTTTAATTGCCTCAGAGGTCTTTCCTTTTGATACTGCCTCTAGCGATTTTCCAAGCAGTATTAATGTAATAATTACGCCTGCTGACTCAAAGTACAATCCCTCCACCGCGCCATGGTTTCCAATAGCGATTTGATAGGCGGAGTATAAGCTATATATAATAGCAGAGGTTGTTCCTATAGCAATCAGCGAATCCATATTAGGACTTCGCTGGAAGAGGGCTTTGAATCCCACCGTATAGAACTTGTACCCCACTATTATGATTGGTATTGTCAAAATAATTTGTGCAATCGCATAGTTTAGTGGATGATGCATCGGGTCTAGAAAACTTGGAATTGGAGCGTTCAGCCACATAATCATAGATCCCATTGTCAAATACAACAGAGGAATTCCAAACACTGCCGATATGGTGAATTTTGTCCAAAGGGTTTTTATCTCTTTTTCCTTACGTAGCTTATCTTCATCAACGGAATTTTTTTTCTCAATTTCAAGTGGTTTATACCCTAATTTTTCAATGGATTGCTTTATTACAGAAAGTCTAACAACCTGTGAGTCATATTCTATAGTTGCCTTTTCTGTAGCCAGATTAACTGAAATTTTTTCTAAACCCTCAAGCTTACCAATTACCTTTTCTATTCTTTGTGAACAAGCAGCACAGGTCATGCCCCCAATTGGGATTGTAACAACGTTTTGTGGGGTTTCCCCGATAACACCATATCCAACTTTTTCTATCGTATCTTTAATTGTTTGCATAGATGACTTTTGATTGTCAAATTCAACTGATAGCTTTTCTGTAGCAACATTGACAGATGCATTTGTTACACCATCAAGCTTACCTACTGCTTTTTCAATTCTTTGTGCACAAGCCGCACAAGTCATACCGCTAATTTTCATGTTTTCTTTCTCCATGAAATACCTACCCTTTCTTATTTTATTGCAGTTGCTCTATATCATTATGTAAATGATTAAAGCAACTTTCCGATGGTAATGAGCAGTTCATCGACTATCTCGTCTTCACCAGCTCTAATTTTTTTAACCAAACACCCTTTGATATGATTTTCCAAAACAAGTTTGCTTACAGAATTTAACGCAGATTGTGCCGCCGCAATTTGATGAAATACATCATCACAGTATGCATCTTTTTCAATCATACCTTTTATTCCACGCACTTGACCCTCTACACGATTAAGCCTTGTTATCAGTCCCTTTTTCAACTTTTCTTCACGTTCTGTCATTCTTTCACTGCATTCACCTGATTTGCAGGAAACTTTGATATCTTTATTTTTATCCATAAATGATTTCTCCTAGCAGTTTTATACTATACCCGTGTAAGGTATATTTATATAATAATATATCAAATTAAATTTGTCAACACTAATTGATACTATTTTAGTGTTTTATGCTTATTCCAATATTTTATACAACTTTTATTATAGCTACAGAGATAAATGATAAAACATATTTGAATTTTTTGTAATAATATGTTAAAATTTGTTATACAAATATTTTATATGAATAAAACAAGCACTGAAAAGGTGGGGCAAAGATTGCGAGACATAGATATTGAAGCTGTGGCATCAAAAGACAATGAGAAGTTTTTTAATAATTTTCTTAATAAAAATCATGCATTTATACAAAAATGCATTTACAAAAACATAAACCGATATGTCACAAAATCTTGTGATGAATGGTCGATTGCAGTGATTGCTTTTTCTCAGGCTGTAGCGGACTATAATATTGATAAAGGAAGTTTTTATAGTTTTTCAGAGCAAATTATTAGCCGTAGATTAATTGACTATTATAGGTCTCAAAGAAAATATTCTGCTGAAATTCTTGTTAATCCCAATGTTTTTGATACTGATTCCGAGCAAGATGAAGATGATATTTCCATTCAAATCGAGGTTTCAAAAAAAGTTTCCTTTACCTCTGATAATTCATTAAGATATGAAATTGAAGCGGCAAACGAAGTTTTCTTAAGATTTGGATTTAGCTTTTATGAACTCACAAATTATTCTCCTAAAGCTAAAAAAACGAAGACTGCATGTGCTAAAGCCGTAAAATACATTCTTGACAACCCTATTCTTTTAAATGAAATTTATCACACTAAACAGTTGCCACTAAAAATAATTGAAAAAAACACAAAGCTACCCCGAAAAATATTAGATCGTCACCGAAAATATATAATAGCGGCAACAGAAATACTTTCCGGAGAGTATCTCTACTTGTCTGAATATATGCGGTCAATCAGAGAGGAGTTTGAAAAATGAAAGCAGTTATAGTCGAAATTAAAGAAAATCATGCTGCAATTCTTTCTGACGATGGTTGCATAAGTAAAGTGAAAAATAATAATTATGCGATTGGACAGGTGATTGAAATGAAAAAGACAGTAAAGTTTAGTAAATTTGCAAAAATTGCAGTAGCAGCATTTATTGTAGTGTGTGGCGGAGCTAGTGTTTGTGCCTATTCAACCCCTACTACATATGTAAGCCTTGATGTTAACCCGTCAATAGAATATTCCCTAAATATGTTTGACAGAGTACTTTCTGTCAAAGCTGTTAACGATGACGGTACTGAAATTCTCAAAGAAATTAATTTTAATAATTTAAGTAACAAAACCATTGACAATGCCGTTGCTATTACCGTTGATAGAATAGCAAAAGACGGATACTTTGACGGTGATACTACCGGTGGAATTGTTATATCTACCTCTGGAAAAGATCTTAAGAAAGCAAGCAAGCTTGCTGAGAAGCTAAAACGTGTTTCTGAGAAAACCTGTGAAGTAGGTAGTAACAAGGTGGAAGTTGAAGCTTTTGGCATAGGCAAACAGCGTGTTGACGAAGCTAAATTATTAGGAATAACTCCTGGTAAGCTTAGACTTATTGAAAAATTAAAGGAAAGCTCTGCTAATCCCGAAAGTATTAATGTGTCTGAGTGGGTTAATAAGTCTGTCAAAGAGATTATGAAAGCGATAAAAGAGAATAATAAAGCTAATCATTCTACTTCAAAATCCGAGGATGACGAAGATGATATAGACGATGTAGATGATGTAGACGATGAAGATGATATAGACGATAAAGACGATAAAGACGATAAAGATGATAAAAACGATAAAGACGATGAAGACGATGAAGGCGATGACGACGGAATTACATCATCAAGTTCAATAAAGAAGAATACTCCTGCTGTAAATTCAAATTCAAACAAAGTTGAAAACGCTAGCAAAAATAATGAAATTTCTAAACCAGATAAATCAAATAAAGCTAAAAACTAATAATTTGTTATTTAGCTTTTTATTTTGAAGTGTATATTCGATCATAATCCCATAATTGATTAAACAATAATATACATTGTCGAAATTTAATGGATTTTTAACCATGGAATATAAATAACAAAACCCACCCGTTAATACGGGTGGGTTTTGTTTATGATTTAACGCTTAGATATTTTCTTTAAAATAAATTTAATGCCATCACATATAAAATAATACTAATTCGTTTCTTTTATTTTAACCCCATTCTAATCTAAAACAACTTTGATTGATACTATATTTTCTCGGTCTCTGATTTCTCTAGCCATTTCCCCTTTAATTGTATCGCCATCAATAATTATTTCACCACTCTGTTTTTCAATAAATATTTTAACTGGCTTCACAGAATGCTCTCCATATGTATTTTTGCAGGTCTTGTTTAAATAAGTAACAGGAATTTTACCAAGTAGTATGAACATTACCTCTGCATTTTCATTGAACAATCTACTGTGCAAAACAGGTGAAAAGGTGAGGCAAAGCTCCCCATCATCATCAACATAAAAACATTTTTTACCTAAAAACATTTCATTTCTCATAGATAGTACCTCAGCAGTACTACCAGACAAGCGTGATATAAAGCCCCGTCCCCATACTGTTGGATCAGGATTTCTTGAAGAGGCAATAAAAGAGGAGTTTTCATATATACTTCTGCCATAAACCTCAGGATCCATAAATGGCACAAGACCAGTTTCAATCTCTTTATAGAACTCGTCATATAGTCCTGCTTGTAGCACGCCGAGCAAATATTTATAGCTCATGTGCGTAAACACTGACTCTCGCTCCAACCATCCAGCAGTGAACGCTCGGATGCGTCCAATACCATAGTCTTCAGCATCAAGTGGCACAGAGGTTTTATACATTTTTAGCTTTTCATCATAGCATTCACTTGCTAATACCTTGTTGTATAACTCCCTTGCAGATTTTGTATCATCAAGTGTTTTCATCATTCTAGCGGGAGCCTCCAAAAATAGCGGCAATGCTCTTGCCGAAAATCCAGTTGGCATACACTCATCTTTCAAGCCCAAAGCCTCAAAGATGATAAATGTAGGTATAATCCCTCCACCAAGCTGCTCTGCTTTAGAAATACCTTTGTTAATACGCTCTAAAAAAGCTGTTAGCATTTCAGTAACTTCTGCATAAGTAAGTTTTGTTGTTTTGCCACTAAACCCATTTATACCATTTTTATAAAGATTTTCTCTATAATCTTCTCTTATATCAGAGCTTTTTTCCCAATACAAAAAGCTATCTGATATATCTTGGATAGAATTTAGCTGCTTCAATAGTTCACATATTTCTAATGGAAGTGTTATCTCTTGATAATCTTTTTGACTTAGTGCAAAGGCTATGATTCTTTTTAGTTCAATGGTTTCAGACATCCCACTGCCAAAGAAAAACGGCACACCATTCATAGCATCATTCCAGCCTGGCTTCCCACCCTCCATTTCTATTCCACAGCTAGCAGGGTCAAGGGCTGAAAACTTTGTGGCAATTAATAACAAAAGCTTACTAAAAACAGATGTCTTTATCATGTTACCACTGTTATCCAATAGCCAACTGCCCTTGCTCGCCTGAACCTCTTTAATGCTTTCTTTTTGGCGTAGCTTCCCGTTTATTATCTTATAACGCTCTGCTCTAGGCAAAACCTCCACATTGTTATAAAAAATCGCACACTTATTTTCTTCAAAAAGTAAATCCTGCATTTTATCTGGAAAAATTTTAGCATAGCTCTCAATTAAGTCAAGATTATATGTAAAGTGGTCACTCCAATAACCCTCTTTAAAGTTGGCATCTAGGTGGGTTTCGCATAAATCGAGAAGCGATGATAAGTTCTCATCTGAATTGGCATTGCTTTGCTTTAATGCAAGATAAAGCTCACCTACCGTAAATGGCTTATCTGCAAACTTGCTATCAACACCAAGCTTTGCAAGCTCTGCTTTAGCATCACCCTTATTAATAAACATAAGCTTAATGCCCATAATCTCAAGAGGATTATAGCCATCTGCGCCAATCAAACCCATAAAGGTTACTACGTTAAATTCCCCAGCCTCTGGAGTAAATAACACGTCATTTCTTCTATTTTGGTTGACATCTCTGAAGTTCCCGTTGCCTTGGCTATAGGGCTCTGCAGAAAGGCTGAAAAAATTGTAATCTCGCTCTGGATCACCATGTTTGCGTGAGAATAAGTGTACAACCTTTTTATTTTCATTTCCCATTACAACAGGAAAACCACCACGCAAAACATTGTCAAGATAGCTTTGTTTAAAGTAATTGTCAAGCTCCTTGGATGAAGTTGATGTTTGGGCGGCAAAGGTAATTTCGCTTGCAATTTCACTAGCACGTTTTTGTGCCTTGTCTATATATTCTTCGTTACAGAGCTTCTTATAATTCTCCAAAATAATCTGTGGAGTATTTGCAAAGCCAAAATATGAGGTAAAACTAATATTATCAACAAGTGTTGATGATATTGGGGTGAACACGCAAGGGTATCTGTTTGCAGGATATTCCTTTATTTTTCTTAGTTCATCTATAGAGTTTGTCTTAAAAAGCCAAGGGAATGTAGCGGTTTCATCATCGCCAAAGACAACCCTTGTATCAATAATTGGACGGATAACACCCCCCTTTTCATCTGTGGACAGGGCAAAATATGCAGCACAACTCTCCAATACCTCCGCCTCGTCACACGGCATTGAGCGAGTATTAAACATAGGTATGTTATCAGCTGGCCAAGTTATTTCCGCCCAGCTTCTAAACAGATTTGACGTTTCCTTAAAATTATGATTTTCTATCCCGTAAGGTATTAACTGCCCCATTCCATCAAGAAGTTCAAAATCAAATGGCTTATCTGATAGATTTTTCAAAGTAACGCGTCTAACAAGTGCCGGAAACTCTTCATCAGGCAAAATAAAATATTGAATTACAGTAGAAACCTTTATATCTTGATTTTCTTCCTCTATCGATAAACTGTTCATGTTAACTGTCATTTTGCGTGTAATATTCTTATTATCACTTGGTGCAAAAAGTTCCGTTACAACACCATCTTTTTTCAAAAAGGTTCTAAACCCATCTTGAGATACACGCCTATATGCGAGGTTTGCAGGTGAAAATTCCATGATAGCATTTGCTTTACTATGCACCCCGAAACTGCAAATTCCCTGTCCCCGATTAACATAATAGCTCCAAAGAGGACACCCGTGAACACCTGCAAGACCAGGCAAAAAGCTTGTAAAGGTTGGATTTTTATCAAAATTATCAATAATAAAACTGTTGTTACTATCTTTCATTTGGTTCATAGATAAGCTCCTTTATTTTATTTTTGTTTCTATAATCTGTGGGTGTAAGTCCCGTCTCAGCTTTAAAGGTTTTAAGAAAATATTTCTCCTCCTTAAACCCTACCTCCTCGGATATTTTTCCTATTTTAATATTTGTTGTATTAAGTAATTTTTTTGCAACATTGATTCTAACAGACTTTATATAATCGACAAAGTTCTCACCAACTATTTCCTTGAATGCCTCGGAAAAGAATGTGTAATTCATTGAAACATAATTTGATACAACCGCCATATTTATATCAGATTTGTAATTCTGATTAATCAGTTTAATTGCACTTTCGATTTTTCCTCTTTTGTCAATTTCCGTATCTTGGGTCGGAGTTATTTGATTTACACCTTCAAGCCCCTGCGCATCAAGTTCCGCTTGTATCTTATTCAGCATACCGTAAAAAATTTCTGGTTCGATGGGCTTTAACAAATATTCTCTTACACCAAAATGGAGTGCTTCCACTGCGAATGAAAAATCGTCATAGCCACTTATTATTATAATTGGCCCTTGTTTAATGTTCAATTGTTCCATTCTTTCAATAAAGGTAAGCCCGTCAAGCACTGGCATTTTAATATCTGTCAATATGAGGTGAAACTTTTTTATTTTTACCATCTCGAGTGCTTCTTCTCCGTTTTTGCACTCTATAATTTCACCTGTGCATATACCCATACGCTCTATCATTGTTTTTATGCCCAGTCTAACAAATTTTTCATCTTCAACAATTAATATGTTCTTCATTAGGCACACCTCCAAATGGTATTTTCATCTTAACCTTGGTGTAGCAACCCTTTACGCTTGCCACTTCTATTCCATATTGGCTTCCAAAACACAACTCAATTCTCTCTTGTACGTTTCTAAGACCGATTCCGCTTGTCTGACCTTTTTGCGCTGGGAGAATGCCCTTAATACTATCGTTTAGCTGCTTGAGTGTATCAGCATCAATTCCTGTGCCGCTATCGGTAACCTCTATATTAAGTATCCCTTCCTCGACAAAGACGTTGATGTAGATTGTTGCTTCGTGTAACATATTTTCTATTCCGTGAATAATTGAATTTTCGACAATTGGCTGGATTGACATTTTGGGAATTTCTGTTTTTTGCACATAGTCAGGAATATTACAAGTCAAGTTGATTGGATTGTCAAAGCGTATGTTAAAGAGTTGCAAATAGTCCTTTACATATTCTATCTCATTTTTAATCGGCACCATTTGACTTTTCCAATTCATTGAATATCTAAGCAATCTACCAAGAGCTGTTGTTGTGTCAACAATGAGGTAATTTTCCTCTATTGTCGCCATCATCTCTATATTATTTAATACATTATAAAGAAAATGCGAGTTAATTTGACTTTGCAACGCCTTAATTTGAGCATCCTTTTCAAGAATCGAGCGTTTAATATTTTGCTTAACAAGGTCATCAATCTTAACTACCATTCGATTAAAATATTTTTGCAACTGACCTATTTCATCATTCGATGCGTTGGCAATTTGTACTGTAATATTTCCATTTTCAAGTTTTTTCATTGCGTCAATTGTCTTGTAAATTCGTTTTAGCAATACCCTTGTTATTGTGTCATAGATTAAAGAAAGTACAATGATAAACACCAATAAGGCAAAAACGAGAATTGCCCTGCTCTTTGAAATGTTGTTAACAACCTCATCAATATTGTATATGCTTATAAAATGCGCTGAAAATACATCGCTCTTTTGCATTACAACTAGATACTTAGCATCTTTTGTTTTGAGCAATTGTGGTTTCGTATTACTATCATCGAACTGTATTTTGCTTTCAAGCTCATTGACCACTCCAAGCCACATATTACTGTATGTGCTATCTTTGTTGGTATAAACAGTGCCATCCTTATAAAAATAGTTCATTCTATGCTCATCCATGATATACATATCCCCAAAGAAGTCTTGCATTTGGAAAGACAGCTCGATAACGGATTTGTCTTTTCCTATTTTCTTATTTAATGCACTTGAATAAGAAATAATGTCGCCTCCAGAAAGCTGTGTAGCATGATGTGCTGACAGCTCTTCTCTATAGCCCAGACGCAAAAAGAGTTTTTCACTTGGAACCGTATTATACCAATCCTCGTTATACACCCGTTCAGATGAAATGAAAACAGGCCACCTTTCAGGTATTCTGTCGCTATTGCAATAAATTCTTAAACTTCGAATATCTGGGTTTATACTTGCAATGTTTTCAATGTATGGTGTTGTAACCCAATTAAAGTGAAGTATGTCTTCTGTTGTAATTTCTTCACTTCTATTGATAAAATCTATAATTTGAGAATTTGATTTTATTGTTTGAATTACCGTACTTGCAATCTCAGCTTTTGTGTTTGAAGACGCTTCGAACTTTTTTAAATCATACAATAAAGAGTTTTCGATTCTCTCAATTTGTTCGTCCTCGATTTTACTAAAAACAATTAAAGATGCCATTAAAACAGGTATTACTAAGACAGCTAAAATAACTATCGTAAACTTTTTATTTAGTGAAAGCCCTTGCCAATATTCAGCATAATATCTAAGCGTTTTTTTTAATAGTTTCATATTAATTGTTTCCTAAGCGCTTTTTATTAGTTTCTAACTCTTTTTGATATTCGGACATAATAAGATCAAATCCATATTTCTTTCTTTTTTCTATAAATTGTTCAAAAATTTCATCAAATTCTATGTCCGATTTTGCCAAGATAAGACTTTGCATTGTCCGCGATTTTTCTTGATCAATTTTCTTTTTGGCTATTGCGGCAGGGGTGTCTGGCATCAAGCTTATGTAGTCGTATATTGAATTGTCAACCACATATTTATTCGTCCACTTCTTTATAGAGAGAAGAGGCTCTACATCAGGTGCCATAAAGCCCTTTTGCGCTGCCATTTCATTATCCATCAAAGCCCAATGTGTACTCATAGAACCATATTTTTTGTCAAATTCAAGTCTATCTTTATTTAGTAGATCGATTGCTTCGGACTTAAATACAACTTTCCCGTCAACCATATCATAGCCTTGCCCCTCGACTCCCGCCCAAATTAACTTTTGTCCTTCTTCGCTCATAAGCATTGACATAAGTTGAATTGCCCTATCCTTGTGCGGGCTTTTTTTAGATATCATTGTGAGTGTCCATCCCTGCATACTCGGCCCACTCAGTTGATGATTACTCCCCTTAGCGTTCTTTGGTCCGTCTATTGCAACATAGGCCTGTTCAGGATTTTGGGCATAAATTGTTTTTATCTGTGTTTGACAATCTGACCATTGATAAAGCATTGCAAAATATT
>DBGA01000009.1 GCA_002295325.1 Ruminococcaceae bacterium UBA866
AGGAGTATTCAGAAAGGGCGTAACCTCAACAAAAGTCTAGAAGTTAAAGGAATATTAATGAATATGGTTGTGGAACGATCTATACTTACAAGAGATATACTACAAAAAACACATGATACATTTGGTGAGGTAATTAAAATTTACGATACAAAAATTCCGAGAACCTTGCAGATTGGCAGAGCAAAGTTAGAACAGAAAAGCATCTTTGAATATGCACCCAAAAGTAAGGCGGCAATTGCCTTTGAGAACTTCGGAAAGGAATTTCTTGCAATAGGGGCATGTTTGAATGAGTGCGAAAAATGTTCCATCACTTGATATGCTTTTTGGTGGATGAGGCAATGATAGCACAGAAAGTTCTGTTGTAATAGTTAGTTTATCCGAGTTACTGCCTACTCCAAACACCCGTTTAGGGTATGTCCGAGCGAGTGGAAATTTACCTGAAACCACTCCTGTAAATCTTGTGAGTTATGAGCAGAGACACACAATTTATCTGATAATTTACAGAACAGGTTGGATAACCAATCTTAAAGAAACAAAAGCAGTTCCGACAGTTCACACTTACCTATTAACAATGCTAACTGGGGATTGCCTAAACAGGAATGCCAATAATGGCTATGGCAATCAGTGCCTGAATATTCTGTATGGCAACGGAATCGCCGTAGTAGTCCGAGAGGGGTAATGTCCCTTACATGGCTAAGGGCGATGTATACTTTTGGATTGTGGCAGTTCTACTAGTTTCAATAAGTTCGTTGCACCTCTTGCAAGCCGGCTAAAGTCATGTACGTAGGTCGTATCGCCCTCTCGTGAATACTCGAGCACTGTATTTAGTTGTGGTCGACTGGTATCTTTAGCTGATACCTTTTGGGTATACCACTTGTCAATATTGTGTTTTTGCATCGCGTCTAACTGCCTTTGCTGGTTTTGTTCAATTGTTGATACACTTACATAGGCTATATTCGCCATAAGAATAACGACATAAAACAACTCTAGTTTTACTTAATAGGGTAGGGGAGATGATATGCGTATTATGATTGTAAACTACAGATAATGGGATTTACCAATCAGAAAAATCAGGTTAGCCTAGGTTCTTCATTTGAAGGAGTTAACTCCTTACGATAATGTTGTAAACGAACACCTTGATATCGTTCAAATGCACGACGAAAAGAATATTCATTTTCATATCCAACCATTTTGAACATGTCACTAATACTACATTCTTCGATTAAAATAAGTTTTTTCGCCTTTTCCATTCTCAGCTTTGTAATATATTCAAGGAAATTAACTCCTGTTGATTTTTTAAATGACCTAGATACAGCAGAAACAGAAGTGTTAAACTGTTGAGCTAACTCCTTTAGGGATAAGTTGCTGTCATTGTAGTGAAGTTTAACATAGTCAATTAATTTTTGTTCAGGATCGAATTGTATTTTTTCAGATTTTTTAGCAACTAATACTTGATGTACATCATTAATAATTGAGTGGATTGAATCCCAACGGTTTCTTACAGTAGTAGAGGATAATAGTTGGTCTAGTTTATCTTGAAATAGGCTAATATCGACATCATTATCATTTATAACCTTAACAATTGTGTTATAAAGCATTGATGCTAATCGTATTTCATCTCCTTGAGAAAGATTAGACTTAGTGTTTTCAGTAATAATTTCTCTTAGTATGCTCTGTTCAAGTCCAATATTTCCTTGTTCGATGTTATCGGCCAATTGCAACTCCCAATCCAATGGATAATAAACTTGAAACTTCTCTTCTAAGTTATTTCCACCAGTCAACGCAATGTCATCGCCTCTTTTGTAAACTGCCTTATGATATGATTTACTTATACCAATAATTCCTTTGCAAATTGGACCGACTGAAACCTCAGGCCAAAACCCTAGAATACTACCAGCACTAGATAGAAGAAAATCTTCTATCTCAGAGGTGTGGGCGTTTTGTATATCTAATGGGTATTGCAAAATAACAGCTATTTCGGATATGCTTATCTCAACTAGAACACCATTATATGTTGAAATTGGTGAACTTTTTGAAGTGAACTCAATAAAAGAGGTTAATTGGTCGACGCTATATTCTTTGATATGGTCGTCTGAAATAGTGATTATGCAAACAATAAAGGAACTGTTTTCGTCAAATGGGATTTCATATTCATTTAAGCTATTTGCAAAGTCATCACGTTCATGCTTTGTTACAAAGTAACCACGTATAAGCCTTATTAAAAAATTGCTTTTTATTGCTTTACAATATTTAGCAGTAGTTTCTTTCATCTGAGAGTTTTCTTCAATAATGCAGTCACAAGCATTTTCGACTGCATTAAGAGAGGTCGAAGTTTCATGTCTATTAGTTAATATTTTTGTAAAAATATGATTAATAGGTTTAAAGCTAAATATAGAAATCCAATAAATCGCAATACATGATAAAGTCATAAAAACAGGTAATATTAGCAATGTCAGCAGCGTTCTGTTTGAAAGTTCTGTTGGGATAATGTCTTTAAAATAATATCTATATGTCCAACCAGCAATGTCACTATCGACAGTTATAGTTTCAAAAATACTCTCATTTGTAATATCATTTGAAACTGTAAAAATATCATTAAGAGTGCCTTCTGAAGATTTATTTGAAAGAACAAACTTTTGTAATCT
The DNA here is from genome assembly GCA_002295325.1 of Ruminococcaceae bacterium UBA866. Taxonomy (GTDB): domain Bacteria; phylum Bacillota; class Clostridia; order Oscillospirales; family Ruminococcaceae; genus Paludihabitans. Next base: position 2,646 of record DBGA01000009.1, read on the forward strand.
ACCATCGCTAGAGACGCTAAGATAACTATCAACATCCTTAAATAAACTTTCTTTACTTATTAGAAATAATGCAGTACCTTTTGGGCTATTAGTAATTTCAAGATCACTAGTTAATATAATGTAGTCATCAAACTCATAATAAAAAGTACTGCTAGAGTTTCTATTTTGATTCTTAGACAAGCCGTGAATTATGCTAGATAAATCTATATCATAATTATTAATAAAAAATAGAATTCCATCGTTGATATTAGACCAAGAATAGCTTCTTACAAGAGTATCGGTTTCAGGAAAAATTAAGGCTACTTTTTCAACAACATTGGTACTCTCAGCTATAAGCTCTAAATCACGGCTATATTCCATACAGTTATATGCTGTAAATTCATTCGAAAAAGAACCACTCATATATTTGTTTATCCAAGGTGTCTTATAAAATCTCATAATTAAAGTTGTGATTGAAGCGATTTTGTGGTTAATTTTCGTAGATATTTGTATAGAAGCTTGATAAGATGCAGTTCTGTTTTTTTGCTTTATTTCGTTTGCGTTGAAAAAAGTGCTAATTGTAAAATAGATTATGGCAATGATAACTAACAATAATATATATGTAAAATATGTTTTTTTAAAGGTTTGATTCTTAAAATACTTATTTTNNATAATTATATATTTTATGTTAAAATAAACATAATTTTATAAGTGATGCTTAAAATATTATATATAATGCTATTTATGTTGTCAAGTTTTATTGCGTATATAAATAAATATACTTGCAAAATTTGTTTTAATTAAGCAAAAATTGTGTTTTATTAATATAACGCAAAAATTGTGCTATAAATTACAAAAATTGTTTCTTGAATATTTATATATTTTATATTAAAGTTGTAGCTGTTAAGCAAATAAATTTATGCAATACTTACAAATACGTTTGAGACGCGTGTAAAATTGCGAAAGGAGTTTTAGAATTTTATGAAAAATGCAGTAGGGGCTACTAATGCAATACAACCTTCATCACTATTAGGGAAAAAACCAAAGAGTAAAAAAAAGAAAAATATTAAAAACACGTTAATTTTATATGCAATCATGTCACCTGTTTTATTACATATTTTTATTTTTTCATATCTTCCCATGTATGGAATATTAATTGCATTTCAAGACTATACCCCAGGAGCAGGATTTTTTACTGAAACAACAAAATGGGTGGGTTTTGATCATTTCATCAACTTTATGTCAAACATGTACTTTTGGCGGTTAATTAAAAATACGTTGGTTTTAAGTTTACTTAATTTAGGACTTGTTTTTTGGACACCAATTATTTTTGCACTTTTACTAAATGAAGTTAGAGCTGTAAAATTTAAGAAGCTTGCACAAACTGTAAGCTATTTGCCACACTTCATCTCGGCTGTAGTAGTTGCAGGTATGGTATTGTCTTTCATTAAACAAGATGGACTTATCAATCAAATAACTGGCTTATTTGGAGTTGACCCTGTAGCTTTTCAAAATAATCCAAATGCATTTCCGTGGGTGTATACCTTTACAAATGTTTGGAAAAGCTTTGGTTTTAGCAGTATCCTTTATTTATCTTCAATGGCTTCAATTGACACAGGGCTATACGAAGCTGCAAAGCTTGATGGTGCAAATCGTGCAAGACAGCTATGGCATATAACATTACCAATGATAAGACCTACCATTGTAATTCAATTTATTTTTGCGATTGGTAGTGTGTTAAATGCAAATAGTGAGCTTATACTTCTACTCTACAATCCAGCAATTTATGAAACATCTGATGTAATTGGAACGTTTATCTATAGAGATAGCTTACTCAACGGTCGTTTCAGCTATGGTACAGCAGTTGGTTTATTTACATCAATAATTAACTTTATTATGGTATATGTAGGTAACTACGTTGCCCGTAAGACTGTAAACTTTTCATTATGGTAAAGAAAGGAGCAACTATATGCAAAAGAATGAAATTGCAAATCGAAGCAATAAAATTCCTGGAGGCTCAAAATTAGCAGACATAATTATTGTTGGAATTGTGGTATTACTATGCTTGTTGACGTTGTATCCTTTTTATTACGTTTTCATTATGTCGATTAGTATTCCTTCAGAAGTTATTGCTCGTTCAATAACTTTTTATCCTAAGGGTTTTCAGATAGATAGCTATAAGCTATTGCTTGAGGATGCAGCATTATGGAAATCCTATTTTAATACAATAATTTATGTTGTATCAAGCACAATTTTGGTAGTTATATCGTCAGTTCTTGTGGCGTACCCTCTAACTATTCCTGGGCTTCCTGGTAGAAAATGGGTAGTATCATTTCTTTTAGTACCTATGTACTTTAGTGGAGGACTAATACCTAGCTACTTAATTATGACTAAAATGGGACTGTATGATAACATGTGGGCAATAATACTACCCTCCGCTGTAAGCATCTGGTATATTATTTTGGTAAGAACTTTCTTTAGTGGATTACCAGCTGCACTTAGAGAATCTGCATATATTGATGGTGCTGGTGATTTTAGGATTATGATAAGCATTTATTTACCCATTTCAAAGCCTATTATAGCAGTTATCGCAATATATGCGATAGTTGGAATGTGGAATAGCTGGTTTAGTGCAANNCCCTCTTCAAATGTACTTGCAACGTGTTTTAGTTGCACAGACGGTTGATCTTACAAAATTAAATTCAACCGAAATTCAAGGGGCAATTGAAAAAATGTATTCTGGAGAGCAGTTAAAATATGCTATGATAATTTTTACAACACTACCAATTATCTTTACATATCCGTTTTTTCAAAAGCACTTTATTAAGGGTGTAATGATTGGCTCTTTAAAAGAGTAGCAGTCATGATTATATACCAAAATCAAAATTGTGAAGGAGAATTTAGATGAAAAAATCAAAACGCATTTTATCAAGTGCACTTGCATTAACTATGGTTATGTCATTAGCAGCAGGTTGTACTAGCAAACCATCAAATGATGGTAAAGACAAAGAGAACACCCTGGGCACCGCAACAAAAATACGTAAAGTTAAAATGTTAGGTCCAGATAATACAATGAATAATGATTTAAAATTTGCTGAACGTGAAGAGTATCCTGTATGGAAAGAATTCTATAAATTATTTCAGGAAAAAGGCTTAGAACTTGAATTTGAAATGGTTGCAGGCGAACAGTATCAGACAGTAATTCAAACCAGAATGGCAGCAGCAAATAATTTGCCTGATATAGTAAATATAACAGCACTAGACGATCCAACTGCAATAACTTTAGGACAACAAGGAATAATTCTTGATGTAGCTGACTTAACAAATAAGTATAGTGATGGAACAATTAGAAAAGCTATTGATTCATACTATCCTTTTNNCGCTGATGGACTAACCACTACACCAGAAGGTAAAAAATATTGGTTCACGAATTTACATGTTAAGAATTATCAAGGTGGTAAAGGAGCACCAGTAGGACTTGCACCTTTAATTCGTAAGGATTGGATTGAAAAAGTTGGTGGAACAATACCAACAACTGCAGAAGAATTCTATAAATTATTAAAAGAATTCCAAGCTAAAGATGCTAATGGTAATGGGAAAAATGATGAAGTTCTTGTAATGGATCCATCTGGTTTTACTAATGGAATTGCTCAATGGTTTGGGCTAGGCGTTGATGTTACAAATGTTCGTGGAGATACCTTAGAGGTTGTTTCGCCTTGGTATCAAGATGGAATTAAAGATTATATTAAATTTATAAAACGCCTTGCTGATGAAAAACTTTTGGATACTTCTGGGCTTGCAAATATTAATGAAGTTGAAACACAAAGAAAACAAGAGAATAGATTATCAGCTACATATACATATGGGCTTGAATCTTGGCTTACAACTCAAACAGGAGTACCAACAGCAGAATATCTTCCATTACTACCGCTTAAAGCTGTTGATGGAATTACCCCCGCTGCGGTAGTGGAACCTCATACACTTGTCTGGAATAAATATGCTATTACAAAAGATTGTAAAGACCTTGAAGCTGCAATTGCTGTATTTGACGTAATCCACTCTGACAAATCTATTGAACTTCAAACTTGGGGAATAAAAGATGATTACTACGAAGTAATTGATGGAGTCAACTACTATAAAGACCGTAAAGATACTAAATCTGAAGCTGCAACGCGTCGTTCACGTGGAAACCCACTATGGGGTGGTTCTGCGGCATTCCCAGTAATTCAAGTAGCTAACCTTGAGTATGAGTTGGTTACTATGCCTGATTATAAAACAGATTACCAACTTAAAGTAATGGATCATGCACCATGGTATTCAACTTCAAATAGCAGTTTCATGGCAATTCCTACTCCAGAGCAAACACAAGCGAAAAACAAAATNNATAGCACTAACCCGACTGCATAGTTCAGATGTCAAAGTAAAAGTAGATACGGATAATATCACCACAAACCCCTGTTCAATTCAATATTGAACAGGGGTTTTGTAGTTCATAGGTCACCAGCTATGCTGGTGGAGATAAAAAGATTTAGCTATTTGTTTTATTCAAGATTAAAAAGTAGAAATCCACTTACAACTCGTTCAATAGTTAATCTGTTTAGCAAATACCGAAAACTTGCAGGACTATCTGATACCTATACTTCACATACCTTGCGGCATTGTTTTGCTACCCACTTGTTGGAAGCTGGAATGGATATCTACCGAATAAAAGAACTTTTAGGTCATACGTTTATACAAACCACTTCTTTTTATCTGCATTTGCAAAATGTTAAGGATGAAACCAAAAGTCCGTTGGATACACTAAATGCTTGAGGTGCAAGATGTTTTTGTGGCTCATTCTGACGAGTACCGCCAAAGGCATAAGCTATCCATTGCTCAGCATAAGGCAGTGAATGCTATATTAAGCTGCCGTACTGCAAGGCTGGGCGGTCATGTGGATACCTGCCCAAGTTGCGGTGAAGCCAAAATTTCATACAACTCTTGCCGCAACCGTCACTGTCCTAAATGCCAGACAGTTAGCAAAGAACGCTGGATTGATGCAAGGAAAGCAGACTTATTGAATGTTGGATATTTTCATGTGGTTTTTACTGTACCGCAGGAACTAAACCCAGTGATTTATGCAAACCAAAAGGACTGCTACAATCTATTATTTCGCTCGGTGGCTGAAACTTTGCAGGAACTGTCAGGTGACAAAAAGTATCTTGGCGCACAGATTGGCTTAACCGCCGTACTACACACTTGGGGGCAAAATTTATGTTTTCATCCGCATATTCACTGCATTGTCCCGGCGGGTGGCTTGGACAAGCTTGAGATGTGGCAAGCCTCAAAAAAGAAATTCTTTCTGCCAGTGAAGGTGCTTTCACACAAGTTTCGGGGGAAGTTTTTGGCTTTGCTCAAACAACAAAGTCCAGGTATTCCGCAAAATTTGCTAAACGATTGCTACAACAAAGAGTGGGTCGTTTACTGCAAACCTCCATTCAAGACTGCTGCTTGTGTTGTGGAATATCTGGGGCGATATACCCACAGGGTAGCCATTTCTAACAACAGGTTGCTAAGCTTAAAAGATGGCGAGGTTTCATTTAAATGGCGAGATTATCGCAACAGTAGTCGATGGAAAGTTATGACTTTAGCAGCAGAGGAGTTTATCCGCAGATTTTTAATACATGTTCTACCACCGAGTTTTATGAAGATACGGCATTTCGGGTTTCTTTCAAGTCGTGGGAAACAAACAAAACTCCCTCTGTGCAAAAAACTGACAGGTACCTCACTTCTGCCAAAAGTGAAAATATCGACTGAAAAGCTACTTGCGAAAATCCTTGGTAGAAACCCCCAAATCTGCAAATCGTGTGGCTTCAATGGACTACTTAGAACTGGTCTTTCACCGCCAATTCCGGCTTAACTGAACAGCCTTCCTGAAAAGCTCGCATCAGTGGGAGCTTTGCTTGCTGTACCTATTTTAGCAGAAAATCAGTCATATTGGATTGAATAAATCGGATTTAAAGTTGGTTTACACGGCGTATTGCTCTGTTTTTGAGGCGAGAGTGCGGATGCTTTCCCCATAGCTACTGCAAGCCATCCGCAGTTTCGTGCTATGAAATTATCCAAACTTGCGCTCCTGAGTTTACAGAAACTTGGGAGCTTTTTCATCGCGCAAATTCGGATAATTTGCTATTCATAATGAGAAACTCGTAGTACTACTTGTTATGCCCATAACCTATAGCAAAAATAACGAAATTGATATTCCTTGCTCACTACTGCTTAACTTTAATGATCAACACCATTGCTGTATTTACAGCTTTTGAATCTAAAATTAAAAATCCACCAGATTACACCTAGGCCTATGTCCTTTGTATTCAAGGATATCCCGAAAACGTGATGTAGTCATGTGATGATTGATATATGGAGATGCTATCTCCTTAAAAGATATTATTATTATTTTAATTTTACTATTCTTATATACTTTTATACAACCTTACCGCAAATAGAATTGTAATGATTAGAAGAATAATAAAACAATATAAAACATATTGCGAATCATACATTGCTACCACACAAAGCTAAACTAACATCCAACGCANNTTAAAAAACAATAATTCCTATAATCATCGCACTATACCTTTTTCCTTTAAGAAGTCATGTGCCACTTTCCGCGGTTGTTGTTGCAATTCATCTACTTTGTAGTTTAGCTCCATCATAATCTCATTTGTTAAATATGTGCCTAACTCTTCGATAGGCTGAATAATTTCGGGATGTTGCGCTACTACTTCTCCTCTAACAAGCGGTATTGCATAATACGGTGGAAAGAATGATTTGTCATCCTCTAAAGCGACTAAATCAAACTTTTTCAGTAGTCCATCAGTTGAAAAAGCACTTGTAATATCAATTTCTTTATTTTGTAACGCAGTATATCGAAGCGATCCGTTTATGCTAGTATCTTCTTTAAACTTTAGCTCATAAATCTTAGTTAACCCTAATAACCCATCTTCACGATTCATAAACTCAAAGGTAGTTCCACTTTTTAATTGATTCGAGCAACTACGAAGGTCGCTAATTGTTTTCAAATTAAATTTTTCAGCTATTTCTTTGGTAACTGCCATAACATATGTATTGTTAAAATCCATTTGCTTTAAAACGTCAATATTATATTTTTCCTTAAAATCTTTTTTTACGGTATCATAGACCAACTGCATATCGTTCGAGGAAGAATACTTTAAAACATCTACATATCCTGTTCCGCTATATTCGACATATAAGTCAATGTCGCCTCGTTCCATCGCTTGAATACACATAGATGTTCCACCTAAGAGATTAGCTCTATTTACAGTTATATCAGTATTTTCCTCAATAACATCTGCAACCATATGCATCAAAATTTCTTGCTCTGTAAAATCGATTCCACTAATTGTGATGCTTTTCTTATTGGAATTATTTTGAAATAAGTTAGCCCCTAATAATATAGCAAGGATACAGGCAGTTGTTATCAGTATACCTTTTTGCATTTTACGCTTTTTGAAAAAATTCTTTTCGTTTTTCGTATGATCACTTTGTAAACTAACAGGAGTTACTAGATTTTCAACAATTGAAGCAAGATAATCGACTGCTAAAGCAAGAATACAAGCTGGTATTGCTCCAACTAAAATTTGAGTATTATTCACCGTTCGAATTCCTGAAAACACTAAATACCCCAGACCACCAGCGCCAATAAAAGCTGCAATTGTCATTAAACCAACAGCAGTTACTGCTGAAATACGTACGCCTGCCATAATTACAGGTAATGCAAGCGGAATTTGAACTTTAGTTAACACTTGCATTTTTGTCAACCCAATCCCTCTCGCTGCTTCAATTGTTTGTTGATTAATATTACTGATTCCAGTATATGTGTTTTTTATAATTGGTAACAACGAATACAAAATAACAATAACGACTGCAGGTAACGTACCTATTCCTAAAAGCGGTATTGCAAACCCTAACAAAGCCATACTTGGAATAGATTGTAAAACGTTTGCAACTCCTAGAATTGGCTTGTCCAATTTTTTTACATAACATATCAAAACACCTAAGGGTACTCCAACTAGAATTGCAAAAGCAACTGAAATACAAGTGAGTTCAATATGTTTCACTAAAAGAGATAGAATTTGTTCCCAATTTTCTGCTACATAATTAAATAAATTCATATGTGGCCTCCTCATCATCCATATATTGTTGACTAAAAGCTGTAACTAAGCTGCTTTTTGTAATCAGCCCATTTAGTATTTTATTTTCATCAACAACTGGAATGGTAGAGTATTTTGTTTCTTTAATGATTCTCACTGCTTCAATAATATTATCGGATTCACATAATGTTACTATTTCGTCATTCATAGCGACAGATACTTTTTCAGATTTGTCTTTCACGCTATGCGCTTTTTCAATTTTTAAAATTCCTTCTAACTTCTTGGTTTTTATGTCAATAACGATAAGACTATCTACTTTTTCTTTTCTCATTCTTTCAATTGCCTTTATAATTTGTAGTTCCTTCGAACATGTTATTGGCGATGTTAACATGATATCTGAAACCTTAATATATTCAGGCGAAGACCAAATTCTATTTTTCCCTACAAAGTTTGATACAAACTCATCCGCTGGTAATTTTAATATATTTTCAGGGGTATCATATTGCAGAATTTGTCCATCTTTCATAATGCAAATCTTATCAGCAATTTTGATTGCTTCATCCATATCATGTGTAACAAAAACGATGGTTTTCTTAACATTAGATTGTAATTCTAACAATTCATCTTGTAAATCAGAGCGTGTAATAGGATCTAATGCAGAAAAAGGTTCATCCATTAAAATAATATTGGGGTCATTTGCTAATGCTCTTGCAACCCCAATTCGTTGTTGTTGTCCACCACTAAGTTGTGTTGGATAACGATCTGCATAGATATTTGGATCTAGTCCAACCATACTTAAAAGGTTGTTTGTATTTGTGTGAATGAAACCCTTATTTAGTTTTTCAACTTTTGGAATCAATTCAATATTTTCTTTTACAGTCATATGCGGGAACAAACCTGTTTGCTGTATTACATAGCCTATCTTTCGCCTTAATTGTATTACATCAACAGTTGCAATATCAGTGTTGTTAACCAAAATATGACCCTCTGTTGGATTAGTTAGTCTGTTAATCATTTTTAGCAAAGTCGTTTTTCCACAACCACTTTCACCAATGATAACAACAAGCTCACCCGTATTCACTTGAAAGTTAATATTTCGGATTACAGAAATTCCTTTAAAACTTTTTGATACATTCTCAAAAACTATCATATGTCTCCTCCATTTCGTCTCATAATAACATTTAATGTAAAGTAACAATCTAATTATAATATAGAGTTGTTACTTTGTCAAATAAAAGAACCAGAGAACTTCTATTATTCTCTGGTTCTTAGCTATTGATTTGGATATAGAAAATTGGAAACTCTTTGATAACAATCATCTTTTCCAACGAAAAACAATACATCATTTTCTAAAAATATTGCATATGGTCCTGGTGATATTAAAATTTCGTCATGTCGTTTAATTGCTATTATTGTAGCAGTTGTGTTATGCCAAAAATTGGTACTTGTAACAGATTGATTTAAATAAGGGCATGTGCTTTTAATGTCTATTTGAAAAGGCATAAAAGGATTCATACAACGAAACCGATCCGTTTTTTCAATTAAACTATTTAAGTGGTTATTAAATACTTTTAACTCTTTTTTTTGCCGTTCAACGCTTTTTAGAATATCTGCTTTTATATCATTTATTGTTTGGACATCTTCAAATCGGCGTGCAAATTGAACAGCTTTGTCAAAAGAGCGAATTGTAACTCCACTCCCTTTTTCAGAATAAACAATACCTAGATCAGATAACACACAGATAGCCCTTCTTGCGGTTTCTGCCGAAACACCATATTGACTTGCTAATGATGATCTTGCATAAATTCGATCTCCAACTTTATAAGTACCAATTGCAATTTTAGATGCAATATCCGCAGCAATTTGTTGGTACTTTGGAGTTACAATTCTAACACTATTGATTTTTTCTTCCATATAAAGCCCTTCACTATCGTTTTTCTTCATTATACACCATTTATAGTATGTAAACAAGTATTCTGTTTTTAAAAAACCATAACTAGAGCTATTTTTCAATTTTCATATTGTTTTATTATATGAGAATCGAAATAAAGTGGTAAATAGACACTAGAATTTTTGATATATTAGTTAGTTTGCATTTTCTTGATAAGCATTTAGTATTAACAAATCAACATAATATCCCTTTTAAACATAATGGGCAATCATCTCTCCCGGCAATATGATAGCCATAGGTACTATCAGAAAATCGAAAATTCACTGTAAATTCCGAACAAATTCAAAGCTTCTCTCATCTTTTTCACAGTTGTTAATCCGCTACCTCCAGTATAAGAATATACATCTATACGATACTTTCATATATGATTTTTAGACTTAGGCTATGCTTCATAATGAGCTCTGTAGTTTATGCTAATTGAAAAAGCAATTCAATTACAGATTTAGGGCAATACTAACAAATAATAATCTGAAATTTAAAACTCCTGTAAATAAATTGAAATTGTTCTTGATTTTGTAAAATATTTATGATATATTTGGTTAAAACAAAGTTTCAATGATTTTAACTATTTATGAAATAAAAGTTTCAAATAGTGAAAACCCTCAATGACACAGTAAGAATATTTTGATTTATCATATATCTGTTAATGCTGCTTAACGTAGAATTTTCATATTCCTATTACAGGAAAAATCGTTAGAAACGATGTTGAGATCGTTTTTATATACAATAAAAAAGGAGTGAGAGTCTTTATGATGAAAACATTGTACAAAAGGGTGTTGAGTCTAACAGTAGCAATCTTAATAACTGTTGTAACAGGGCTTAACAGTATTCCCGTGAAAGCTACTGCCAGTGAGGTTCCTACCTATCTGACAACGGTTGTTCGCACAGTTTTGGGAAAAGCACCGATTCTTCCTAGTAAGGTAACTATTGATGGTGTTGCTGTTACGGTTGCATGGGACGAAATTTCACAGGGTGCATTGGATTCCGATCACCGTTTCTGGGTGAATGGAACTACCGAATCGGGCAAGGCAGTAGCGTTGCGGGTTCAGGTAGATGCACATAAGGTACTAGATAATTTTGAAAACAGTCTGACCGATGACGGCAAAACTGTTACTGGAATGGTTAACTGGTCGGGCGAAAGTGATAGCTAAGTGCTCCTGTGTTATTGCCACTGACAAGTAAGCCGATCAGACTATCTCCGATTTTCGGTGCTGTGATACTAATATTTACCGTGCCGGTAAGGGCATTTGCCGGTACTGTGTCAGTTGTCACACTAAATCCTGCGCTACTCGCTGATGCTTGTGTGTCGGCATTTTCAGCCACTCTCTGATAGAATGTGTGCGCCGTATTTGCAGTCAGACCATTGAATACATTGCTTGTCTGCCATGCCAAACCGTCCTTAGAGAACTCGTAAGCCGTATTTGCTGTAAGAGTAACGCTGTTATATGTCTTTGAAACGAGTGTAGGAGCTGACCGAGCAGTCGGAGCTGTTTTCTTTGCTACTGCAGTTGTCGCAGTGCTAGTCACTGTTCCTGTTTGCACGTTTGATGTAATTTCAAGTGTGATAGCCTTGCCGAGGTCTGCTGTGGCTACTATGTATTCTGTGCCTGTGCCTACTTGAATTCCGTCGGCTTTCCACACATAGCTAAGTGCTCCTGTGTTATTGCCACCGACAAGTAAGCCAATCAGACTATCTCCGATTTTCGNNGATTTTCGGTGCTGTGTTTCTGATGTTCGCCCTGCCAGTAAGAGTAGGGGCGAGTTGGTTGGCCGTTAGCGTTGCCACCATGCTGTCTACAGCGCGCGCTGAATTTCTAACCGAATCTATATAGTGACCCATTCATTGCGTATGTTGTCGCGGAGGTAGTATAACTGCTGCTTGTTGCGGGTGGGATATCTGCAAAACCGGCACTGGTGGAGTCAACTTGCCACTGGTAGGAAAGTGGCGAAGTGCTGCTTGCCGTAACGGAGAAAGTAGCTGTCTGCCCTTCGTTCACAGTCTGGTTGGTTGGTTGCGCGATAATAGAAGGGGGAATTGCATTGACGAAAATGACGCTGATGTCGAATAGCGAAAATGTCAAGATGGCGTTGTTTCCTACCGTGTCTTGGATGTTGCCTCCATCTAGTGTAATCGTATTTGCACATGCAATTCCATCAAGATCTACATCATCGGCTTGAATGGTATAGGAAAACCAAATAGATCTTGTGCCGCNNGTGCCGCTGCCACTTTGATAAGAGGCAGTACGTGATTGCGAGCCGATTGTCAGACCGATGTACGGAGTCCCACTGACAGTAACATTCTCGTTAAAATCTACGATGAAGTTCAGGGAGTATCCCGTGGTATAGATTCCATTAGATGGACCCATTACTGAGGTGATTTCAGGGGGTGTGGTGTCCGGCTCAAACTTTAAGTATCTATATAAAATGGCGTCTTCCATTTCTAAAAATGAGAAGATTGAACCTTTTAATTTTTTGTGTATTTCCTGTGTTCCACAAATAAATCGTACAGAGGATAGTTCATAGCCCCAGTTTCTAAATTGCTCTAGCGTTTGTTCAAAATATGTAAAAGCTTGTTTCATATATAATTTCCATTCTATTTCTCAATCTTTGTCCAGTCAAGAATAACTTTTCCAGCATTACCTGCATTCATTACCTCAAAGCCTTTTTCAAACTCGGTAAAGTGGAATCTATGCGTAATAATGTCATCGACATTTAAGCCGGTTTTTAGCATGGACANNCATTTTATACCAAGCTTCAAACATTTTACGCCCATAAATTCCTTGTATAGTCAGACCATTAAATACGACCTTATCCCAATCAATTACTGTTTTTCCACTATGGATACCAAGAAGTGCAATTTTTGCCCCGTTATCCATATGGTCAATCATAGTATTAAAAGCGGTTTCATTTGCAACGTTAACAGTAATTACATCAGGGGTTAATTTTTTCCCTAATGCCAATCTATATTCATTTACATCGATAATTACAATATTTTTCTCACCGCAATGTCTACATACAGCTGCTGCCCTAATGCCAATAGGACCTGCACCTGTAATGATTACATCCTCACCTACTAAATCAAATTTAAGTGCAGTATGTATTGCATTGCCTAGAGGATCAAAATAAGCACAAATATCAAGTGAGATATTTGGTTCTAGCTTTACAACACTATCACTCGGAATGACCAAGTATTCGGCAAAAGCACCATCTCTGTTAACGCCCACACCTTTTGCGTTTTTACATAGATGACGTTTTCCCGCCATACAGTTACGACAAGTTTTACAAACGATATGTCCTTCGTCTGAAACAATATCACGGATATTAAACTCTAATATATTGCTTCAAAGCTCTATAATTTCTCCAACAAATTCATGTCCAATAACCATCGGCGTTTTAATTGTACGCTCGCTCCATGAATCCAAATTGTAAATATGAACATCGGTTCCACATATTGCCGTTTTTTAAATTCTTATTTTCAAATCATTAATTCCTGTTTGGGGAAAATCTACCTCTTGTAGCGTAAGACCTTTTCCAGTGATAGTTTTTCAAGTTAGGTGCGCGACCCTTGCAGGACAAAAATAATAGCCCATAATAAAGTTTTCGTGTAGAATGGAGTTACGACAACATTCAAAACGGAGGCAAGATTATGGGCTACTACCATTTTACTGCATTTAAACGAGCGTGCATAGAAAAAGTATCAGCGCTTGGATATTCTAATCGAGAAATTCAACATACCAAAAAGATGCCTTAACTCACACACATCAAATGAAGTTTTGACAGTTTATTTATCTGGATGTAAGCAGCATTATATTTTTTTGGAGTAACTATCACTTATCATTGTGTTTTCAATAGGTATCTGCATGTAAGATTTATGTGATAGTTGACTAATACAAGACTTTAAATATCAAATTAGAAAACCTCTCATTATTTCACATTATTAATCCTGTAATCTGTCGGTGAAACACCGACAGATTTTTTGAATACACTGGAAAAATATTGGGAAGTATCAAAGCCTGTAATATCGGCAATGCCTTGTATGGTTGTATCGGTAGTGGATAAAAACATTTTTGCCTTGTCAATTCTGGTATGATTAATGTACTCGGAAACGCCTTCGCCGGTTATGTTTTTAAAAAGCCTTGAGATATAGGAATCATTATAATTTACAAGCTCAGAAATTTTTGATAATGTTATATTTTCGGAAAGATTTTCGGTTATGTAATTTTTAATCAAGGAAATTATATGCTCATTTCGGTTTAATTTTTTAAGGTCAACTAATTCAAATATATTGCGTGATACCTTTTGCAGGTAATCAAATGCATTATCCCAGTTGGGAAAATCGGAGCTGTATAACGGATATAAGGCAATCTTCATTGCAAGCGCTTCCTGTAGTTTGTTTTGATCAATGTACTTTATCAGTATGAGTGATATTGAAAAGTATATTTTTATTGCCGAAAGACTATGCATGCTTTTGAGTATATTACATTGACCTTTCAATGAAGATAAAGCACTGATAAACTGCGTATTGTCGCTGAGATAAATTGAAGAAGAAAGCTTTTTCAACAATTTGTCGGTATCATCAATATTTTCACTACTCTTTGTAATATTATGAAGCTCTGATTTTTGCAAAAAGATAACATAGGGCTCATCTTTTCTATATAAATTATCGGCGTAGCATTGTAGCAGATAATATATTTTACCGATGCTTTTTAACGAAACAGCTTCACTATATAGAATTGATAAAAGCATTTCATTTTCATTAATATAATAATTATCAACAAAATCATCTGCAATATTTTTAAGGTATACTATATCAGTTGGATCAGACTCCTCATTTGTTGATTGAAAAAGCCATAATAAATGTTCACTGTTACATTGCATAGTATGGCAGGTAAATTTTTGGCATAGCAGCAGTTCCATGAACTGGATATAAGATAAAATCGGATAGTCAGATCGATTATCAACAGACTTTGGCGAAATGCAGGTATACATCATGTAAAATGGACGACTTGTGGCTATTGGGTTGTCAGGGGACATCATGCCTAATTCTTTTTTCACAGTTTCCTCATCCCAGCCCAACACAATACCTTTTAAAACAGTTTGATGCAGAAGGTGAGACAGATATAAGGACTTTTGTTTTGCCTCACTTACAAGAGTAGTGATGAGCAAGTCTGCCTTTATGTCCTTGACAACTTCACAAATAGTATTGATTATTGTCGAGTCAGTTTCAACCTTTAAGAGGTAGCCACTGCATTTAAAGGAGATAGCCCTATAGATATAGTCAAAATTATCATAGGCGGTCAAAAATAATATCTTACATCTGGGCCATAAAGACGAAACCCTTTGGGCAATTTCAAGACCGGATGCACCCGGCATGTTGATATCCAAAAGCATTAAATCAAACTTCATTTTTTCAATACTCTCAAGTGCCTCGATTCCTGAATATGCCCTATATATTTCCAAATCCAACTCCTGTTGCGCTTCAAGCAATGATGCAATATAATTGACAATGTGATGTTCATCATCAGCGATTAACATGTTAGTCATGAATTCCCCTCCGTATTAAGAATGAGATCTACCCTTAGGCCACCCATATGAGAACGAGAAACCTCAATATAACCTTTTGAATTTGAGTATATTACCAATCGTCTGTGTATGTTAAGCATTCCTGACATTTCCTGTGTATCCAGGTTTATCGCAGCGTTCCTAAGATACTCTTGCAACTTCAAAAGCTTTTCATCACTTAGCTCGTCGCCGTTATCCTCGATGATAATGCGAAAATCATTATCGGCTTTTTCAAAGCACATTGAAAGCAAGCCACCACTTACCTTATTGGATAATCCATAATTAAAAGAATTTTCAATAATTGGCTGTAATATCAATTTTGGTGATAAAATATTTTTGTATTCATTAGGTATCTCTTCAATATTAATTTCTATTCGTTTATTAAATCTCAAGGCTTGAATGTTTGAATAGAGCTTTGCATGATTATATTCGTTTTCTAACGTAACATATTCTGCGTTGTTTTTGGTGATATATCTGAAATACAATCCTAGTTGCTCAGCCATTTGCTGACTTTTCTCTATCTGACCTGTTTTTAGCATGGTTTGGAGCAGAAAAAAACTGTTATATAGAAAATGTGGATTTATTTGTGCTTGAAGCTGCTTTAATTCAGCTTTTTGCAAAAAGATTTTTTGGTTGTAGTCACGCTCGATAAGATTCTCCAAATTTACTGTCATATCATTAAATGCGTGGTAAAGATAAGAGAAATCGCTCGTTCCCGTTTCTTGTATCATAGTGTTAAAGTTGCCACTTTCTACAAGCTCAAATCCTCTTGTAAGCTTTGTTAAGGGCTTATGCACCAGTCTGTATATTCCAATGAAAAAGAATACGCAGGAAATAACCAATACAATAAAAAATATCATCAAGTAAATTGAACTCATTTTCAGAGGTTTCATTAGACCGGCTGTTGAAATCAATTTAAGATAGTAGCCGTCGCAATAGGGAAGATGATATTTCATTATATAGTAAGCTGTATCATTAATGTCGATCTTTGAAGAAAGGTTTTGCCTTGCAGTAAAATCTACATTATTTATTGTCGTTAGATTTATTTGATCAATATCGGTTGCGACGACCTTGCCGCACATTTCAATATAATATAAATCCTCAGCAATTAAATCCTTTGCTTCTACCACAGATTTGATATATTCCTCTGATAAAACCATCTCAATGATAAAGCGAGGCTCACTTTGTCCAAAGGGCATAATGAATATTGAAAGTACTTCATTTCCCGTTAGGGGATTAACATATCTATGCAAGGTTTCGGGATGAATTGCTTTTTGAGACAGAAATTCATATTGTTCCATTGTGAAATCATCAAAGCTACCTTTAAATGAATTTTTAGTGTGATAGACTCTCCTTGCATCTCTATAATAAATATGTGCTGATTCCAAATAGTTATTTGTGGTACATATATTTGACAATTGTTCTGAAATTGTGTTAAGGGTTTTCGCTTTTTCATATTCAGATAGGCTACTGTCTGCGACTACAAGCATTTGGATATTTGACTGCATACTAAGAGGCATATTGGATATGTATATTTCTTTTGCCCCATCGTTAATTTGTTTGGAAAAATTAAGCGAATCAGCATCTATCGACGTTAGAAGTTCCTGTTGAAGCTGTTTGTTGATATTGCCGATTGAAACTGAGCTTATAACCACCAATGGAACCACAACCACAAATAACAATAGGAATACTTTTGTAAGCACCGTGTTTTTCAAACGCAGAACAGCTCCTTCTTGTATAAATTTTTTACTTTTGTATATTTTCTTTTCTAGTTTGATAAACAATGTCAATATTTTATACTTATGTACAAAAAAAGTATGTGCATTTCGATTTTAATTGTGCATAATTATTTTAGCGTAAACGATAACCATTGTCAAGGACACACCAAATAAGTAAGAGGAGACGAATTTATGAAAAAAATTAAAAGAGTACTTGCATGTCTGCTGGCTATCTGTATTTCAATTGGAATGGTTTCTTGCACAAGCAAGGAAACACCAACATCAACTCCAAACACATTCTCAACAGATACACCGGCTAAACCCGTAGACATCTGGGGGAAATATGATGAGCCTGTTACCATAACAACTGTACTGCCCTCAAATAATGCAGCAAAATTTAACGACGGTGAAAGCTATGACAAAAATCCATGGTATGATCAATTTAAAGAGAAATTCAATATCGATGTTAAAAATCTTTGGGTTGCGGGAACCTCTGCTGATTACAAAACAAAGCTTAACCTTTCAATAGCAGATGGAAGCTTGCCGGACGTTTTCGTTGTAAGCAGTGTTGGTGTCCTCAATCAACTTATTGATAGTGGCGTTGCATCAGATATTACTGAGGTGTTTAATACATATGCTTCAGAGGATATCAAGGGATATATGGAATCGAATCCCGACACTTACAATACTGCACTGAGAGATGGAAAAATGTATGGAATACCTCAGCTTTCATACGGAATTATCGACCAACCAAATCAAATTTGGATTAGAAAAGATTGGAAGGAAGAGCAAAAGATTGCTGATCCCAAAACAATGGATGAAGTATTTGCTATGGCAAAAATCTTCAAAGAGAAATATGGCGCATTGGGACTTGGCGAGGACCAAACTCTGTTTGGCATGAAAATTATTGCTCCCGCTTGGGGCGCATATCCAGGCATTTGGATTGATACTCCAAGTGGAATTGAATACGGCTCAGTACAGCCTGAAATGAAGGATGTACTTACTGCTTATTCAAAGCTTTATAAGGATGGTCTTGTTTATCCTGATTTTATCACAAGTGACAATACTAAAATGACACAAACTAATATAAACGGCAAAACAGGAATTCAGCCCTTTGAGCAATGGTGGGCATGGATTGGTGCAGACGTTGTCGCAAACCTTGGAAAGGATTCAATATTCCAAGCATATACAATTCCAAGCGCAAACGGCAAAGCTGTTAAAGCACCAATTAAATTCGCCAACTATGGGTATATTGTCATTAACTCAAAATGTAAAAACCCTGATGCGGCTATGAAACTTTTCAACTATTTTGGAAAAGTTGAATTTAAAGGTGACGAAGATCCTGAAATTTTAAAAGAGCTTCAACGCGTCACCTCTATCGTTCCATATTCCTTCCGTGTATTCGATCCACAAACCGACTATAATCAATTTATTGCAATCGCTGAAGCTCTTAAAACAGGAGATGCATCTAAATTGTTAGGCGGCGCAACAACTTCAAAATACAATATATGTGTAGATTTCATGAAAAACGGAACAATTTCTTCAGTAGGCACATATTTGCAATGCGGCGATGAAAAAAGTGCTTACCGCGTTTCAAAGGAAATGCTTGACAGTAGCAGCTTCATAAAAGACATCCTTTGGGGAAATTCTCCACAAACCTTAACCGACTCAGGAAGCACACTTGACGACATTCTGATTCAGGGATTTACACAGATTATTGTCGGAGAAGAACCTGTTGAGTACTTTGACAAACTTGTTGAAAGTTGGAAATCAGCAGGTGGTAAGCAAGCGACAAAAGAAATGAATGAAATATACGGAAAAAAATAATTGCTTGCTTCACGGGATAGAAAAAACTATCCCGTGCCCATTTTGGGGCGAAAGGAATGTATATTAATGCTCGACAAGCTAAAAAGTCAATGGCAGTATCATGTTATGCTTCTATTTGGAGTAATTATAACGGCTATATTTTGCTATGCTCCGTTATACGGTTTGATTATCGCGTTTCAAAAATATAATCCTGCACAAGGATTTAACTCACCATGGGTAGGCTCCGATAACTTTAAATATGTTTTTAGTCAACCAAATTTTGTAAGAACCATTTGGAACACCTTTTACATTGCATTTTTCAAAATAATAGGGGGCATTATTGTCCCTGTTACCTTTGCGTTGCTTTTAAATGAAGTTTCAAAGAATAAGATAAAAAGAACCTTTCAAACCTTGATTTATATACCAAACTTTCTTTCATGGGTAATCATGGCGGGTGTGTTGACCGATATTCTTGCACGGGACGGAATTGTCAACAGCTTAATCGTAATGCTAGGCGGAAACGCTGTAAACTTTTTGGGAAGCTCTGCAATTTTTCCATGCACAATGATTATTACAGATATTTGGAAGGGCTTTGGATTTGGTACAGTAGTGTATCTTGCTGCGTTAACATCAATTGATCCGGAATTATACGAGGCGGCTATGATTGATGGTGCATCAAGATGGCGACAGACAGTTGCAATCACTCTCCCGTTAATTGTGCCCACAATACTATTAATGACAATACTTTCACTTGGCAGTGTTTTGAATGCTGGCTTTGATCAGATATACAATCTGTATTCTCCGATTGTATATAAAACAGGAGATATTATTGATACATATGTCTATAGAATGGGTATACAGCAAGCCCAGTATTCGGTTGGTACTGCTGTCGGATTATTCAAATCCGTAGTGTCATGCATATTGATTGGATTATCGCATGTTTTAGCCGATAAAGTTGCAGGTTACAGAATTTTTTAGGAGGAGATAAAGAATGGCACGAAACGGAATAAAAAAAATAAATTTTTTTGCAATATTTAACTATACATTTTTAGCAGTTACTTGTCTTATATGTGTGCTTCCATTTGTAAACCTCCTTGCGGTATCTTTTAGCGGAAACTCGGCGGTTGCGGCAGGGAAGGTTGTGTTTTTACCTGTGGATTTCACTCTTTCCTCTTATGAATTTGCGTTGTTTGGCGGCAAATTCACTCGTGCATTGATGGTATCGCTCACTAGAGTTGTTTTGGGCGTTGGAATAAATATCGTGCTGATGGTTATTACTGCATACCCACTTTCAAAACCAAAAAGTAAGGTTTGGGGAAGAAATATTTATATGTGTTTTTTTGTAATCACTATGCTTATCAGCGGCGGAATGATTCCTACTTACTTGGTGGTTTCCTCGCTTGGTCTAAAGGACAGCATTTGGGCATTAATTTTGCCGGGTGCTTTGCCTGTTTACAATATGATTATCCTTATGAATTTTTTCAGAGGTATCCCCGAAGCCTTAGAAGAAGCAGCGGTCATAGACGGTGCAACTCCAATTCAGGTACTTGTAAAGATACTTTTGCCAATATTAAAGCCTGCACTCGCAACAGTTGGACTATTTTGCATTGTTGCACACTGGAACGATTGGTTCAGTGGAATGATTTATATGAACGATATCAACAAATATCCACTTCAAACCTATCTGCAATCCATGCTTGTGAATTTTGAGGATTTGATGAGACAGTCTGATACCAATATTCAGGTGATACTGTCGCAGATTAACGCACGAACAGGGCGTGCGGCACAACTGTTCTTGGGCGCATTGCCTGTAATCATGATATATCCTTTTTTACAAAAATATTTTACCAAAGGTCTGGTTCTTGGAAGCGTAAAGGGGTAGCTTAAAGGTGATGCAGATTATTGCGACAAATGACGAAGGCAAAAGAGTATATTATAAGGTCAATACCATTCCGTTTTCAAACGAGGAATTAGAAAGACAGTTGCTTTTGTACTATAACAAACCTGACTGCAACAGATGCCGAGATGCAGTCTTGCAAAGTGGATTTGCAAGGTTGCTGATGGAGGTTGAGGATGGTTTGGTATCATATGAAACTTTTCAGCTGTTTCCAATTTTAGCAGGACTTTACGATATTAATATAAAGGAGAATTAAGCTATGCAAGATTTAATGGCACAAACTCCACCGATGGGGTGGAATAGTTGGAATACTTTTATGGAAGATTTGGACGAAAAAACACTGAGGGAGGTCGCAATTTCTTTGAAGGAGCAGGGCTTTTTGGAAGCCGGCTACAACTATTTCTGCCTTGATGACGGCTGGGAGGATAAGAATCGTCATGTTGGGCAGGGTGTAGATTATGACAAGAAAAAATTCCCATCGGGGATGAAAGCTTTCGGTGACTTTTTGCATGACTTGGGTTTTAAATTTGGAATCTATTCCTGTGCCGGAACGCTGACTTGCTGTAACTATCCAGCAAGTTATGGATATGAGTATGAGGATGCGGCGCGTTTTGCCGAGTGGGGGGTGGATTTGGTTAAATACGATAATTGCCATGTCCCCGATGATGCAAACGGTATGTTTTTATACCGCCGCATGGGTCAGGCGCTTCGCGAAACAGGACGCCCTATCCTATATAGCATGTGCAATTGGGGATTTGATGCTTCCGAAACATGGGCACGTTCAACAGGCGCTCATATTTATCGCATAGGCTTAGACAGCAGAGATACTTGGGAAAACTTTGAAACTGTACTAAATTCCATCGGCAAGGTAAATTTGACTGCTTATAGTGGCGCAAGTTGTTTTGCAGACCCTGACTTTCTCATCGCAGGAATGAATGGTGAGGGTGCTGTTTCCAATTTGGGAGAGGAAATTGGTCCCAATGCGGGATACAATGTATATAAAATGCAATTTTCGCTATGGTGCATGATCTGTGCCCCGTTGATTATGTCTCACGATCCTCGAAAAACCACCTCTGACACTAAGAATATTTTGCTCAATAAGGAGTTACTTGAGGTGAGTCAGGACCCGGCAAGTATTCCCGCTTATCTTTGCAAAATCGACAAGCAGGAGGAGACCCATCGAAGCAAAAACACAGTATGGGCAAAGCCCTTGCATAATGGAGATATTGTTGTTGGTCTTTTTAACCGCAATGACAGACCTACGATTATAACAGCGGCATTTAACAGTCTTGGTTGGCTTATGTCTGATACCGTTGAGGCCTGTGATTTGTGGGAACATAAGTCAATCGGAGTGAGTCGTGGCTATATAAATGCTGAGGTTCCTGCAAGAGATTGTGCCGTTTTCAGGCTTCGTCGTAAAAAATAGGGACGAATTATTGTTTCAAGAATTGCACAAACCATTGGATATTTCATATGGGTAGCAATAAGGATAATTACTAGTTTAAATAAAAATTGTTTAGATTTATAACAAATCTAGACTAGCAAATATGCATGTTTCTCATGCATTGAGGGCATTCAATCTAAGAATTTCTTAACTTGAATTCCCCTTTTTATTGAGGAGAGTTAACAGGATATTTATACAAAGAATTATCATTCCCGATCTCCGTAACAGTACCTGTCATGCTTGCAATTGATCTAAAAGGAATTACTTAATAAGAGGGGTGCACAAATCTATCAAAGCATCTACTTTCTTCCCTATTTTTTTCATGGGTAGTTGTAAGTTATTTGGTATTCTGCTTATTGAGCCCAGAGACAGAATTCCTGAAAATATTTCTGAAAAAGACGAACCATCCATTCCAATAAATTGGTATTTTCATGGCAATGGACGGCCAGCAGGCGCAGACCTTGTCGTATCAAAAATCAGCGAGTGCGTAAAGGAAAAGGGACTAAACATTAATTTAAAGCTAAATTGCCTTGATTATGGAAGTTATGTAGAAGAGGTTAAGAACATGGCAGCGGCAGATGAGGAGTTCGATATTTGCTTTACTGCATCTGGGGGCTCAACTATAAGGAAATGGCGAATAACGGTGCTTATGTTGATATCACTGAAATTGGAGTTAAAGACGTTCTATATACAAGTGTGTCCAGCAATTTAATCAAGAAAACAGCAGGCGATTTAAAATATTGTCATGGTACAAACTACTTGTTTTTTACAATTAAGTTGTTTGCAATGTGTTACTTCATAATAAAAACGTAATTCACAATATAAGCAAGTTCGTTTTTCAGTGAGACCAATGCATTTTTATGTCCCATGCTTGCCTCCAACAGAGGGGATAGTGCCATAATGCAATCGCTGATTGGCTCTGCATAATAAAGTTGTGCGGTCATATATTAATGCTTTGCAGGGTGTTAAACA